>DASTFY010000245.1:0-6737 GCA_035719525.1 Acidimicrobiales bacterium | reverse complement strand
GGCCCACGAAGCCTCCCAGCTCGCTCTGGCCGTAGCTCTCGCACAAGGGGAGCCCGAGGCGATCGCGCCAGGCGTGCTTGAGGTCGGGCGGGACAGGGCCACCACCCGAGAGGCCGAGCCGGAGCCGGCTCGGCGCACGACCGCGGCGGGTGCTCTCGTCGAGAAGGTCGCGCAGCACGGTGGGGTTGGCGGCCAGCGCCGTCGCGCCAACGCGCTCGGCTGCGTCCCACCCCGCCTCCGCGCTCCATCGACTCATGACGCAGGTGGTGCCGCCCGCGTGGAGGACCGGCAGCAGGTTGGCGACGAGCTGATAGGAACTCGACAGCGCCGTGGGGCCGAAGCTGACGTCGTCGGCCCGCATCCTGAGGCGCTCGGCGATGCAGCGCGTGGCCCGCATCGTCGGTTCGTGGGCCAGGCAGGCCCCTTTGGGACGCCCCGACGTCCCTGACGTATAGGAGAGGTGCGCGATGTCCGTCTCCGCCACGATGTCGGGCGGCGGCGGAGGCGCCTCGGCCAGTACGTCACTCCAGCCGAGCGCGCCGTCCTGGGCCCCGTCGAAGCAGAGGTAGTGCTCGACCGACGGCAGGTTGGCGCGATGGCGGTCGATGGTGTCGAAGTGGTCGCCGGTGTAGATGAGCACGCGGGGCGTGGCGTCGTTGACGTAGTAGTCCAGGCTGTCCGCGTACTGGAGGTTGACGAGGGCGCTGACGGCCCCCAGTCGCCACGTCCCGAACATCGCCAGGAGGTAGTCGAGCCCGTTGTGGGCGAAGACGCCGACCCGGTCGCCGGGGCCGACACCGAGCGCGCACAGGGCACCGGCGACCTGGTCGGCGGCGGCGACGGCCTCCGCGTAGGTCAGGCTGCGGTCCCGATCCACCCAATGGAACGCCGTTCGGTCAGGCGACCGGCGGGCTCCGTCGGTGAGGAGATCGAAGATGCGCATCCGTGCCATTGCCCCCGGAGAGCCGTTCCCGACATTCTCGCACGCGGCCACACTCGGGTTGCTCCTCGCCCGAACCGTGGTAGGACGAGCGCGTGCCGACGGGAGAGCAGCCGGTGGTGCACGTCCCCGGCCTGCCCATGGTGACCGAGGACGGCATCACCCTCGTCGCCGACGCCTGGCACCCGGACGCCAACGGTCCGTGGCCGGTCCTTCTCCAGCGGCTGCCCTACGGCCGCGCCGTGGCCTCCACGCCCGTCCTGCCCCATCCCGCCTGGTTCGCCCGCCGCGGCTTCGCCGTCGTGGTGCAGGACGGTCGCGGGCGGGGTGCGTCGGGCGGGCGCTTCACCCCCTTCGTCGACGAGGGGCGCGACGGCGCGGCGGCGATCGAGTGGGCCGCCCGCCTGCCCTTCGCCGATGGCCGGGTGGCGACGTACGGGTTCTCGTACCAGGGCTTGGCCCAGGTGTACGCCGCCGCGCTGCGGCCTCCTTCGCTGCGCGGCATCGCCGCCATGATGTGCTGCCCGGATCCCTACGAAGGCTGGACCTACGAGGGAGGATGCCTACGGTTGCCCTTCGTCGCCTTCTGGAGCGCGCAGCTCGCCGGGCAGGAGCAGGGCCGGGGCCCGGTGGCCTTCGACGTCGGCGCCCTGCCCGTGGCCGAGGCGCTCGGCCCGACTCCGCCGCCATGGCTGTCCGAATGGCTGCAGCACCCGGACGACGACGAGTACTGGTCCAGCCGCCGACCCGACCTGTCCGCCATCGAGGTCCCCGTGTTCACCGTCTTGGGATACTTCGACGACTTCTCGTCCGGCACCGCGGTGCTGGCCGAGGCACTCGGCGCCGAGGCGGTCTGTGGCCCGTGGGCCCACATGCCGTGGGGCACCCGCCACGGTGGCACGGAGCTCGGGGAGGAGGCCGGACCGGGGCCGGCGTTCCCGCGGCTGGTGGCCTTCTTCGACCGGGTCTTCGAACGGCAACCGCCCATCGAGGCGGACCGCCGGGTCAGCTACTACTGCATCGGAGCCGGCTGGCGGTCGGCGCCGGCCTGGCCACCGGGGAATCGGTGGCAGCAGTGGTGCGGCGTGAGTGGTGGCAACGCCAACTCCCGCCACGGCGACGGCCGGCTGCGACCAGGGGACGAACCGGCCGGCCCGGCGGATGTGGTGGTGGTGGAGCCCCTGGTGCCATACCCGGGCGGAGCCATCGGCTTCCAGGACGAGTCGGGCTCGGAGGACCGGCGCGACGTGCTCTGCTACACGAGCGAGTCGCTCCACGCCCCGTTGGAGGTCGTCGGCCGCCCGCTCGTCACCGTGGAGGCCGCGTGCGACCACGCCGACCACGATCTGGTCGTCACGCTGGTGCTCGTCGACCCTGACGGGCGGGCACGCGCCCTGACCGGCTCGGCCCGCCGCTGCCGGAGCTGCTCGGCCGGGTCGCCGATGGCGCACGCCCTTCGGCTGCGGCCGATCGCGGTGCAGGCACCCGCCGGACACCGGTTGCGCCTCGACGTCTCGGGCGCCCGCTTCCCCGCTTTCGATCGGAACCCGCACTCCGGGGTGCTCCCGGCACGGGCCCGGGCCGAGGACACCGTGGTCGCCACGCTCACCGTGCACGGGCTCCGATTGGAGCTGCCCGTCAACGGCCACGAGTAGGCTGCGCCACGGACTCGAGCCCCCCGAGGTGTGGCCATGCAGCACGGCGTGTTCATGTTCGGTTGCGTAGAGATGGACGATGCCGGCGCCGGGCCACCTGCTCCGACAGACCGTCGCTACACCCAGAAGCAGATGTGGCACGCGGCCCTGCGCATGCTGGACATGGGCGTACGGGCGGAGGAGCTGGGCTACGACACGTTCTGGCTCACCGAGCACCACTTCCAGCACGAGGGGTACGAGGTGATTCCCAACGGCGTGATGTTCGCCGCCGTGCTGGGCGAGCGGACGAGCCGGATCAAGCTCGGCGCCATGTTCCACATCGTTCCCCAGTGGCATCCGCTCCGCTTCGCCGAGGACTTCGCCACCATGCACAACCTCTCGGGGGGCCGGGGCGTGCTCGGAGTCGGACGCGGCACCGTCCCCCGGGAAGCGCAATCCCTCGGCACGCAGGTCGGCTCCTTCGACAACCCGGACAAGGCCGAGGCCGACCGCATCAACCGGGAGATGATGGACGAGGCCATGGAGGTCATCCTCCGCGCCTTCGAGAACGAGACGTTCAGCTACCACGGCTCCTATTTCGACCTCCCACCGCCCGGCATCCCCGATCGCGGCGGTCAGGTCGAGGAGCTGACGCTGGTCCCCCGCCCGCTGTACCCGTATGACATCTGGCAGGCGATCACGTCCCCGCCCACCCTGGAGCACGTCCCGGCCCGCGGCTTCGGTGGGGTGTTCTGGCTGTTGCACCACGAGTTCGTGCGGCAGCGCTGGCAGCGCTACGCCGAGATCTACGAGCAGCACCACGGCTCCACGCTGGCCCCGGGCGAGAAGCGGCAGCTGGTGCTCAACATCCACGTCGACGACACGCACGAGCGGGCCTGGGACAGCGCTCGTCCGGGCCACGACGAGTTCTGGAAGTTCCTCGGGCCCTACGGCTGGTCCAAGGGCTACATGGGCCCCGACGGCAAGCCCGCTCCCCCCGGTCTCATCCCCACGCTCGAAGAGTCGGTGGAGCAGCGGGTCTGGGTGATCGGCACGGCCGAGGAGGTGGCGGAGGGCATCTCGGCTTACCGCGACGCGCTCAGCCTCGAGCACCTCACCGTGTTCCCTCACTTCCCGGGCGAGAGCTACGACGACGCCGAGGTCCAACTGGCGCGCTACATGCAGGACGTCGTGCCACTGCTGTAGTCGGGTGGCCCCAGTTGGGTCACGGCCGCCCGAAGTCGAAGGCGGCCACTTCGGCCAGCGCCTGGCCGAACGCGTCCACCGCCGCCTCGAAGAGCGACTTGCCCCGTTCGGCCGTAGCGCCGGTCGGGTCGCCGATGTGCCCGTCGGGTCCGAAGTCGTTGGAGAGCCAGCCGAAGGACACCGTCCCGCCGAAGCGCACGTGACGGTTGGCGGCGAGGCTTTCGGGCACGTTGCGGGAACCGGCGGCCAGGTCGACCAGGTCGGGCCGGAGGTGCAGCATCAGCGAGGTCTCCTCCAAGCCTCCGTGGATGCCCATGCCCAGCTCCTCGGCCGGGCTGGCGCCGCCATGGTCGGGCGGCACGCTGGGGTGGGCGAGGAAGGTCTGCAGGCCGTGCTCCAGCCGCAGCTCCCGGCAGGCCACGTTCAGGAGGGCCGAGTTGCCGCCGTGGCCGTTGAGGAACACCAGGCGCCGGGCCGGGGTGGTCGCCACGCATCGGCCCAGGTCCTCCAGCACCGACAGCAGCGTGCGCGCCGAGAGCCACAGGGTCCCCGCGGACCAGGCATGCTCGTTGGACTTCGTGTAGGCCATCGGCGGCAGCAGCCAGACGTCGAGCGCCTCGCCCACCTCCCCCACGGTCGCCCGGGCCACGGACTCGGCGATCACCGTGTCGGTGTTGAACGGCAGGTGCGGCCCGTGCTGCTCGGTGGCACCCACGGGCAGCACGAATATCGAGCGCTCGGTGACCCGGGTCGCCAGCTCCGGCGCTCGCAGCGCGTCGAGATCCCGGTCGCCGGCGGCCACGGCCCGCACGCTAGATCTTCTTGGGGGCGGGAGCCGTCGAGCACCCTCTGTGGCGGATCCGGGCCGGTCGGTGGCGGATCGGCGAACTCCTGCCCGCTGGTCACCGGCCGCCCGCCCGAACCTTGTCGTGGCGATTCGACGCGGCCACCATGACCGCCTCGTGCGCCGATCCGCCCCGGCCCCCCGCGCCCCGCGCCTTCTCTCCGTCGCCGCCGGCGTCGTCGTGACCGCCGCGGCCGCGCTGGCGATGGCCTGCGTGCCTCCTCCAGCGCCCTCGCCGCCGCCCCCCGGCAGCTCCGAGACGACGACGACGACGATCGCCGGGTCCACCGTGGAGCGGGCGACGACCACCACGGCCGTGCCCGCACCGCTGCCCGGCCCCGGCCGCTGCCCGGTCTGGCAGCCGTCGTCCCAGCCCACGGTGGCGGCCCCTGGCCTCATCGAGACCTCCGGACTGGCCGGTGGCCAGGCCAACCCCGGGGTCTGGTGGACCCACAACGACAGCGGCGACACCGCCCGGGTGTTCGCGCTGGAGGGTGATGGCCGGCTCCTCACCACCGTCACCGTCCTAGGTGCGTCGGCGTGGGACTGGGAGGACATGGACATCGGTCCAGGACCGGGCGGACGGCCGTACCTCTGGGTGGCCGACCTCGGCGACAACGGCAAGGCCCGCCACGGAGGCGTCGGCTACCAGCTCTACCGGTTCGCCGAGCCGTCGCTCGGCGTGCACGCCCCGACCTCCATGAGCGTGGCGGCGGAGCGCATCGACGTCGTCTACCCCGACGGGCGGTCCCACAACGTCGAGGCGACGATCCTCGACCCGGTGACGGGCGACTACTTCATCATCACCAAGGAACGGCGCTCGACCATCTTCCGCATCCCCGCCGCCAGCCTGGTGCCGGGTTCCACCGTCGTCCCGGCCAACGTCGGCGAGATGATGCTCGACGATCCCGACAGCACCCACGACCGGCCGGTGGCCGCCGACATCAGCACCGACGGCTCGATGATCGTCGTGAAGAACATGGAGCTGACCTACTACTGGCACCGTGCGCCGGGCCAGAGCGTGGGCGCCGCGCTGTCGTCGACCAGCCCCTGCCCGTTCGAGCGGCTCGGTTCCGGCGAGGCGATCGCCTTCAACGCCAGCAACGGTCACCTGGCCACCCTGGCCGAGGGCCACGGCCGGCCACTCAAGCGGTTCATCCGCCTCTGAGCCAGCGAGCGCGCGGCCGGGCGCAACCGGGCGCGGCTCAGCAAGACTGGTCCGGTGGGCCACGACCACGACGCCGTCGTCATCGGGGCGGGGCACAACGGGCTGATCTGCGCCGCCTACCTGGCTCGGGCCGGCCTGGACGTCCTCCTGGTCGAAGCGCGGGACCGGGTCGGCGGGTGCGCCTCGACCGTCGACGCACTCGGCGCGCGGGTCAACATCTGCAACTGCGACCACGGCCTTTTCCGCACGACCCCGGTGGCGGAGGAGTTGGACCTCGCCGCCCACGGGCTCCGCTACCTCGACGTCGACCCCGCGCAGCTCAGCCTGCTCCACGACGGCGGCCCGGCCTGGCCCTGCTTCCACGACGCCGAGCGGACGCTGGACGCGCTCGCCCTGACCTATCCAGGCGAGGTCGACGGCTACCGCCGCTACCTCGCCGCCGCACGGCCGGTCGCCGAGCTACTGGTGGAGTTGGCCAACTACGTGCCGACCCCCGGAAACGTCCTCCGGCGCGTGGCCGACCGCCGGGCGAATGGCGTCGGTCATCTCGTCCGCTGGAGCAGGCGCACGGTGGCCCAGGTGCTCCGAGGCTTCTTCCGCGAGGACGCCATCATGGCGCCCGCCGTGGTGGTGGGACCGGCGGTCTGGGGTCTGTCGCCCCATACCCCCCGTACCGGCCTGGGCGCACTCACGTTCGCGATGAAGCACGTCGCCCCCGTCGGCCGGCCCGTGGGCGGCAGCGGCGCCGTGCCCGACGCCGTGCTCGGTGCGTTCCAGACTTCCGGCGGCGCGCTGCGAGCGGCGGCGCGTGTGGTCGCCATCACCTGTGAGGGAGAACGGGTACGCGGCGTCGAGCTGGCCGATGGTGATGTCGTAGATGCGCCCGTCGTGGTGTCGGCCTGCGACCCGCACACCACGTTCCTGCGTTGGCTCCGGGACCCGCCG
>DASTFY010000244.1:0-2868 GCA_035719525.1 Acidimicrobiales bacterium | reverse complement strand
TGGTGGACGGCCTGGAGCACCACGGCTTCGACTCCTTGTGGCTGAGCGAGCGGGTCAGCGGCGACTGCCCCGACCCCGTCGTCGGGCTGGCCTACGCCGCCGGGCGTACCGAACGCATCAAGTTCGGGATGAGTGTCATGGTCCTGCCCGGGCGCAACCCCGTGCTGGTGGCCCAGGAGCTGGCCAGCCTCGATCGGCTGTCCGGCGGCCGGCTCCTGCCGGCCTTCGGCCTCGGGGTGGCCGACCCTCGCGAGCAGCAGGCCTTCGGTGTGGACCGCAAGGAGCGGGCGCCCTGGTTCAACGAGGCGCTGCCGCTGCTGCGGCGACTGTGGGTCGAGGACGACGTCGAGCACCACGGCGAGCGCTTCGACCTCGACGGCATCACCGTGAAGCCGAAGCCGATCCAGCAGCCGATGGATGTGTGGCTGGGCGGCCAGGCCCCCTCGGAGCTGCGGCGGGTGGGGCGTCTCGGTGACGGCTGGCTGCCCTCGTTCTGCGACGCCACCGACATCGTCAACGGCATCCCGGCCATCGAGGAGGCCGCCTCGGAGGCCGGCCGGGCGATCGACCCTGAGCACTTCGGAGCGCTGGTGGCCTACGCCCACGGCGAGGTACCGGACGTCTTGCTCCCCTTCGTCCAGAAGCGACGGCCGGACATCACCGACCCGACGCAGATAATCCCGTCCGGCCACGCCGGCCTGAAGGCCAGGCTGGAGGAGATGGTCGACGCCGGAGCCAGCAAGTTCGTGGTGTTGCCCATCGTCGAGCCCGACGACTGGGAGGCGGAGCTGGACGCTCTGGCGGAGGCTGTGCTGCCGCTCCAGGCGTGAACGAGGTCGGTTGGTCGCTGGCCGTCGGCCACCGGGGCGAGGTCGTCCACACCGAGTGCACCGGGCCCCACACGCCGGCGACGCGGTTCGACATCGCCTCGACCTCCAAGCAGTTCACCGGCCTGGCCGCGCTGCTGACCCTCGACCTGGATGACGAGATCTGGCGCCTCCTGCACCACCGCAGCGGCCTCCCCGACTACATCGAGCTGCTGAAGGCGGCGGGCTACGGGTATCGGGACGTGACGACCACCGCCGATGCGCTGGCCGTCCTCGACGGCGCGCCCTTGGACTTCGAGCCGGGTACGGCGTGGGCGTATTCGAACACGAACTACTTCGTCCTCGGGCAGCGGGTGGAGGAGGCGACCGGTGCGTCACTGGAGGAGGTCCTGCAGGAGCGGGTGTTCGGTCCGCTCGGCCTGGACATGGTCATGGACCCCCTGGATCGGCACCCCGACAACGCCACGTCGTTCGATGTCAACGGCGACCCGGCGGACTCACCGTGGGAGCAGGTCGGGGACGGCGCGATGTGGTCCACGCCGGCCGAGCTCGTGCGCTGGGCGGACGCCTACTCGACGGCACCGTTCGGCGAAGAGGTCCTCGCCCTGCAGCTGACCACGGTCGAGACCACCGACGAGGACGGCGACCGTGGCGGCGTCGGCATCTTCGTGTCCGAGGTCACGGGCCACCGGGTGCTCTACCACCACGGCGACTGGAGCGGCTTCGAGACGTACTTCACCCTCGACCCCGAGGCCCGCGTCGCCGTCGCCCTCTGCACCAACCAGCCCGGCCTCGCTGACCACGCGAAGAGCCAGGACTTCCTGCGGGACTGGCGATCACGGCTCACCTGAGTCCGAGGGTGGGATCAGAGGCAGGCCGAGACGGCCTCCAGCAGCGCCCGGTTCCTCGGGTTCTGCCAGCGGGGGCCGAGCTCGCCCATCACGTAGCCGAAGGCGACCCCGGCGTCGGGATCGGCGAATCCGAGGGAGCCGCCGGCGCCGAAGTGGCCGAAGGCCCGGGGGCCCGTGCCGAAGGGGCGCTCGGGTTGGGGGAGTTGGAATCCGGCGCCGAACCGGGACGGGCGCTCGAGCACGAGATCGGGACCATCGGCCCGGATCTCGGTGAGGGCGGCCACCGTTTCCGCCGAGAGCACGACGCCGTCGAGGATCCCTGCGTAGAAGCGAGCCACGCCGCGAGCGCTGGCGTGGCTGTTGGTCGAGGGGATCTCGGCTCGTCGCCACTCCGGCGTGTTGACGACGCCGACGCCGGAGATGTGGCGAGGGTTGGCGTAGCCGTTGTGGAGCATCAGCTCGTGTTCGTTGGCCGGCTCGGCCGCCACGAAGCCGCCCCTCGACGGGAAGGTGAACGGCACCACCCGGTCGTGCTCGTCGTCGGGCAGGCCGATGAACACATCGGCCCCCAGCGGAGCGGCCATCTCCCGCAGGATCGTCCCCACCGACCGGCCGGTGGCTCGGCGGACGACCTCGCCCACGAGGAAGCCGAAGGTGTTCGTGTGGTAGCCGTGGGCCGTCCCCGGCTCCCACCAGGGCACCGTGGCCGCCAGAGCGGCGACCATGGCGTCCCAGTCGTACATCACGAACTCGGGCTGGGGCCCCCGCAACGCCGGGAGCCCGGCCTGGTGAGACGCCAGCTGGGCCACGGTGAGCCCGAGGTCCAGTTCGGGCCACCAGCCCGTCACCGGATCGTCGAGGCCCACGGCGGCAGTCTCCATGGCGTGACCCATCACGGCCGCGGTCAGGCCCTTCCCCACCGAGAAGGCGTTGACCAGCGAGTCCGGCACCCAGCCCTCGCCTTCCGCCAGGTCCACGACCATGCGGCCCTCCACGATCACGCAGACGGCCGCGCCGACTTCGCCCCTCGAGGCGAAGTTCTCCCGAAACGCGTCTTCGACGGCGGCGAAGGCGGGATCGACGCTCACAGCCAGGTCGGGTAGAGGGCGACGAGACCCTCGGTCACCCGCCGCTCGAGCTCGTCGTCGCGGGCGGGGTCGCCGTGGTCCATCCAGCCGAGAACGGCCTGG
>DASTFY010000243.1:0-3418 GCA_035719525.1 Acidimicrobiales bacterium | reverse complement strand
CCCTGCCCGTTATGTCGCCCTGCGCCTTCTCGACGATGGGGCCTACGGCGCCGGGGTGTGGGCCGGCGCCGTCGAGACTCGGAGTGCCGGCGCGCTCGTCCCGCGGGTCAGGGCGGCGGCATTTGGTCGGCGGGCGCCGGTGGCGCCAGCGCTTCGTCTTCGGCCCCAGGTGGGCCGGCGATGAGCTCGACCAGGACCAGCACCACGATCACGATGAGGGTGGCCAGCAGCACCAGCCCGAGCGTCACCTTCGACGCCACCAGCAGGACCAGGATCGCCACTCCCACGGCGACGACCTGGATGGGCCGGCGGAAGCGGGACACGAAGCGGGCGAACCCGCTGGGGGGCTCCCCCGCGTCCTCGCCCCGGAAGCGGCCGATGGTCTGGCGGATGGCCGCCCGGCCGCTCGTGGCGGCCCGCGAGCCGCCGAGCAACCACCCGGCCAGGGCGACGATGAGCGCCAGCACGATGGCCACGACCACCTGGGTGCGCAAGCCACTGAGGACGTCGCTCCAGATCGAGTCGGCGGCCGATTGGGTCAGCGGATCCTCGATCCCGTCGATGAACCGGCGCCGCATGTAGCGCACGACGATGGCGATGATGGCAAAGGTGATGACGGTCCCGAGGCCGATCCACATGATGGTGCGCGGCCGACGGGGCGACAGCCAGATGGCGACGAGGAAGAACAGCAGGGCGAGGATCGGCAGGACGAACGCGATGTTGTCGAACAAGGTGACTATCTGGCGGATGTCGTCCAGCTGACTCTCCTTGGCCACCACGAACTGGCCGACCTGGTCGCCCGGCGCGCCGTCGGGGAAGAGGTCGATGCCGAACTCCTGCAGGCGCGTGTCGAGCTGCTCGACCACGCCCTGCAGGTTCAGGACGACCTCCTGCGCCCGACCTCTGGTCTCCTCGGAGACCAGCTTGCCCGTCAGCAGTCTGACGATCTGTGTGTGGGCGATGCGGTTGGCCTCGGTCCAGAGCGTCTGGAATCGATCGGATTGGATGATGCCGTCGATCAACTGGACGGCGTAGCGCTCGACGACGCCGACCAACGCTGGCGCCAAGGCGCCGGCCCGGTCTGGCAGGACCTCGTCCACGATCTTGGCCACGTCGACCTGGGCGAACACCTTGTCGGTCACGCGGGTGGCCACGGCCAGGGACACGTCCTCGTCCTTGATCAGCGGGGCCACGGTGGCGACGTAAGTGTCGGTGTCCAGTGCGGTCAGTTTCACCCACGTGGCGACCACGCTGAGCGCGATGAGGATGCAACCGAGAACGACACAGAGCGGGACGACGATGCGACGCCAGCGGGCCGGCTTCTCCGGTGTCGACGGGACAGCAGCCTGGTCTACGGGAGCCTGGTTCATGGCCCTACCGGGTCGACGGCCGGCGCCGGCGGGTGATCTGCTGGTCGATGAGGATCAGGGCGATGGCGCCGAGGATGCTGCCGATGATGCCGCTCGGTCGCAATGCCAGCCCGTCACCGGAGATCAGGCTCACCATCAGCCCCCCGACGAACGAGCCCAGGATCCCGAACAGGATCGTGCGCCCCCAGCTCAGGTCGCTGCGACCGAGCACCGTGCGGGCGACCCATCCGATGAGGACTCCGAACGCGATGATGCCGAGAATGAGCACGCGGCTCGCCTCCCCTCTCGGGCGGCCGCCAACCGGCCGTCCAGTCGCGGAGGGTAGCCCAGCGGCAGGGTCTTGCCTGCGCCTGCGTTCCGTGGTGCCATGGCGGCATGGCTGACGACCCAACCACGCCCGAGACGGACAAGGTCGACAAGACCGAGGACGAGTGGCGCGAGGTGCTGTCACCGCAGCAGTACCACATCCTGCGTGAGGCCGGAACCGAGCGGGCCTTCAGCGGGGAGTACTGGAACGAGCATGCGGACGGCACCTACCGGTGCGCGGCCTGCGGCGCCACCCTGTTCTCGTCCGACACGAAGTTCGAGTCCGGCTCGGGGTGGCCGAGCTTCTGGGACGTCGTCGATGCCGACGCCGTCGACCTGGTGGAGGACCGCAGCCACGGCATGAGCCGCACCGAGGTGCGCTGCCGCCGTTGCGGATCGCACCTGGGCCACCTGTTCCCGGACGGCCCTCGCCCCACCGGCCAGCGCTACTGCATGAACAGTGCCTCCCTGAGCCTCGAGAGGGCCGATCAGAACACCTGACGGGAGCCGTCGGCGGCTCCATCGGTAGGGGCGTCAGCGGCATCGAGCGCCGAGTCCACCGTCGCCGCCAATCGGTCGCGGTGCTCGCGGAGGTTGTCGGCGGACCACCGGCGCTCGCCGCGGGCCGCCCGCCAGGCGATCAACGTGCTGGCGTTGCGGAAGGCCAGCTCCAGCGCCCACAGCGCCACGAAACCGGAGATCGCCGCGACGAAGAACAGCGCCACCGCCCACCAGCCGTCGGCGAGGATCACGGCCACGACCAGCCAGGTCAGAGGGAAGACGGCCACGCCGACCAGCATCCGGACCGTGCCCTTCGTGACGGGGACCCGGACGCGCCGGGAGACGAGGCGGACCACGAGGTACGGGATGAGGTTGGCGAGGACACCGAACGCGATGAAGGGCAGGAAGACCAGGAGCACGATGGTGATGGCGACGGCCTTGCGGACCCGGGCGAGGAGGCCAGGCCCGGGGGTGATCTCGGCATCGGTGAGGTGACCGAGCCGCAGGTCCAGCGCGTAGTCGGCAACCGCGGTCTCGATCTCCTTCAGGAGGGCATCAGGGGCCCGGGCGAGCCGGCGCGCGGTGAGCTCCACCTCCCCGAAGTCCGGCTCGCGGTCGGTGATCCCCTGCGGCCGGAGTGCGACCTTGGCCGCCAGCTGGAGGGTGGCTTCCTGGCGCGGGGTGGCGTAGTTCGGCGCGCAGGCCCGCAAGCGAGCGTCGACGAGATCGGTGAGGGCATCGACGGCCGTGTGGTCGTGCTCGCTGACCGCCCCACCCGCCCGCACCAGGCGCGGCACTTCCGACGCCAGGACGATCGGGCGGCCGACCTCGACGAACGCCCGTCCCCGGAAGGCGACGCGATCCTCGAACGCGATCCCCACGGGGATGATGAGCAGATCTTCGACTCCCTCGGCGTACGCGCCGAGGGCGATGCGGGCCGCGCCCGTCTTGACCGGGGCCAGCCGGGACCGGGCACTGGTGGTGCCCTCGGGAAAGATGGCGATCGTGCCGCCGTTGGCCAGCACGGCGTGGCAGGCCGCGAAGGCGGAACGATTCCCGGACGACGCGTCGCGGTGGTCGGTGTCGCGGTCCTCGGCGCGGTAGACGGGGATCAGCCCGGCCAGGGCCAGGAAGGGCCGGACCGGCGCCGTCTTCCACAACGTCGCTTTGGCGACGAACCGGGGCAGCCGACCCAGCGCATCGATGGCCACCATGGGGTCGACGAGGCCGTTGAAGTGGTT
>DASTFY010000242.1:0-6624 GCA_035719525.1 Acidimicrobiales bacterium | reverse complement strand
GGCCGGCCAGGCGGAGGGCCACCCGGTCCCGGCCCGGAAAGGGCGGCAAGGCGCGGCGGACGGTCGCCGCCGGTACCACGCCCATCGCTGCGCCCGTCGCGGCGTGGCCCAACGCGGCCAGCACCCAGGCTCCGGCCGACCATGGACCGCCGATGGAAGGGGACACCGCGCCTGGATGGCGACGGTGCAGGTCCGGGGCCGACCGACCGTACGCGAACCGTTGGCGTACGAAGCCCGCCAGCGACGTCCGGGGCCGGTGCCGGACCACCGCGCGCGGCTCGTAGCGGCACCGCCATCCCTGGCCCGCGAGGCGCCAGACCAGGTCGACGTCTTCGCCCACCCGCATGTCCGTGTCGAAGCCGCCGGCGGAGGCGAGAGCCTCGACGCGGACGACCATTGCCGCAGCCGGCACGTACGGCACCCTGGTGGCGAGCGCGACACGGCCCTCGAGCGGTCCGAGGTCGAGCGGGTTGCGGACGGCGTCGTACCGGGCGAGGACGCCTGGCTTCTCCGAACCGGTGGTGACGATCCGGGGCGCGGCGAGGGCCACCCGATCGTCGTCGAAATGCGCCAACACCGGTCCCAACCAGCCGGGGACCGGCTCGCAATCTGCGTCGAGGAAGGCGACCAGCGAGGTGGTCGTGGCCGACAGCCCCGTCATGCGGGCGCTCGCAGGGCCCAAATTGGCGTCGTGGCGCAAGACCGTGGCGGTGCCGGCCACGGCAACCGCGGGCTGGCAGGCGTCGTCCACGACCAGGACGTCAGCCACCGCGCCGGCGGCCGCGATCGTCAACGCGGGGTCGTGGCCGTGCACCGGGATGACGACGGTGACGTCGTCGGGGCCGAAGCGCCCGCCCGCCGGCCGCGGGTGGGCGGCGCCGGTTTCGAGCAGGCGGTCGACCAAGGGCTGGGCCGATGGCGAAGGCTCGTGCCCGGCGGCGATGGCGTCGAGCGCACGCCGTCCCGCGGGCCCCAGCCGGAAGACCGTCAGCGGCGATCCGCCCACCAGCACCCGCCCACCGTCGTAGCGGCGCGCCGTGCGGTCGAGGGCGACGCGCATCAGTGTGCTCCTAGCGCGAGATGGCCGGGACCGAAGCGGCCAGGTCGTCCACCAGCGCGGCCAGTAGGGACCGGCCCTCCGCCGCCGATGCCTCGGGCCAGGTGTGGTCGTTCAGCGCGATCACGGAACGTCGTAGCCCCACGCCGCCAGCGCCGCCAGGATGCGCTCCGCCGCGGAGTCGGGCTCGAGGATCACGGTCTCGGGACGGCCCTTCGTCATGCCGGTGGCGGTGAGGTCGGCGATGCGGTCCAGTGCGGTGTCGCCGTCCGGCGCCGGCCATACGCGGGCCCGCGGACGGTAGAGACGCAGTGCCCCCGGTGCCAGCGTCGCCGGTTCCGGGTCGCCTGCGGGAGCGACGCGGACCTCGATCGGCGCCGACCGAGCGGCCATGGCGGCGGCCAGGGGAGCCCGCCGGAGCCGCGCCGCCGAGCCTTCCACCGAGAGGACTCCGCCGCCGGCCACGGCCAGCCGCTCCCGCCGACCTCGATCCAGCCGGCGCAGGCCGGACACCTCATCGGTGCCACCGATGGACACCTCGACCAGCCCGAGTGCCTGCGGCCGGGCCAGCTCGGCGGCCAGGTACGCGGGGACGGAGCCCGACCCGCGGTCGAGGGAGTGGTCGCCGCACCACGTCGACGTGGCGTCCAGGTCGGCGAGGACCCCCGCCAGGGCGGATGCCACGACGTTCGACGGCGAGGTCGCCGGCAGGTCCACCCGCACGGCGCGGGCCGCTCCCGCGGCGATCGCCTCCCGCAGCACGACTTCGGCGGCCGGTGGGCCCGCCGTCACGGCTGCCACCGGCTGGCTCCACGCATCCCCACAGCGCAGGGCGAGCTCCAATGCCGCCGCGTCCGGCGCAGACAGGCCCGAGGTGCGGGCATCGGTGATGACCTGGCTGGTCGCCGGATCCCACTCGGGCCTCCGGTCCACCCACTTCAGGCAAGCGGCGATCACGATCGGCGGAAGACGACGCCGAACCCGCCGTCGGGGTACGTCCAGGTGATGGCGCCTTCGGTGTCGCAGGCCAGGTAGCAGGTGCCGCACTCGAAGCACTGCTCGTAGTTGAACAGGATGCCCCCGTCCGCGGTCGGGACGAAGAGGTTGGCCGGGCAGGCCACGATGCAGGCCTTCGTGGTGCACCCCCGGCAGGCGTCCCCGTCGACCGAGATGTGGGCCCGCTCGTGCACCACGAAGTCCGTGGTCGCCATCCGATCCTCGAACGAGGTGGTCGGCCACTCCTCGCCTTCGATGGTGAGAGCTTCGACGTCGATCATCCGTAGGACCGCCAGCCGTCGAGCGCATCGCGGGCCAGATCGCGCAGACGGACCCCCGTGCGATGCTGCTCTCCCCGGAGGATGCGCCGCAGCCCCGGCTTCGGTGCCGGGTTGTCGATTCGGAAGATGCGCTCGACCACGCCCGCGGCCAGCGCCGGGTAGCGCTCTTGCACGCGGTCGGACATGATCAGCCGCGGGGCCCTGCGCAGCTTCCGGTGGTCCTGCAGCACGAACGTCCCGCTCAACGCCCGCCGGTAGAGCGCGGGTAGCTCGGCCCCGGCTGCCGTGCCGCGGCGGAAAGCCCGGTCGATCACCTGTCCGGCGACCATGCCCGATCCCATGGCGAAGTTCACGCCCTCCAGCCAGATGCCGGCGGCCAGGCAGAACGCGGCCGCGTCGCCGGCCACCAGCATCCCGGGGCAGCCCAGGTCGGGCATCATCTCCCAACCGCCCTCGGGGATGAGGTGGGCCGAGTACTCCTTCAGTTCGCCCCCCTCGACCAGCGGCGCCACGGCGGGGTGGGCCTTCAACCTGGCGATGATCTCCTCGGGTCGCCGCGCCTGCGCGGCGAGCGCAGGCACCTTCAGGACCACGCCCACGGAGAGCGTGTCGAGGTTCGTGTACAGGAAGCCGCCTCCGGGCACACCCGAGGTGCAGCCGACCATCTCGATGTCGACGCCGTGACGGCCCCGCACGCCGAAGCGCTCGTCGATCACCGACTTCGGCAGGGCCACCGTCTCCTTGACGCCCACCGTGAAGTGACCGGGATCGGTGTCGTGGTAGAGGCCGGCCTCCTTGGCCAGGAAGCTGTTTACGCCGTCGCAGGCGATGACCACACGGGCGCTGAGCTCACCCTCCGGCCGGTCGGTCCGCACGCCGACCACCCGCGTCCCGTCCCGGAGCAGGCCGGTGACGGTGGTCGAGCACAGCAGCCGGGCGCCTTCGGCCTCGGCCTTGCCGGCCAGCCAGGCGTCCCAGTCCGGCCGGTAGGCGGTGGCGCCGTTGTACGGCGCCTGCCCCCACGCCTCGGTCCGGTAGTCCACCGCCAGTGCCTGCGTCGCGGTCATCATCATGGTGGAGCGCCTGGTGACCCAGCGCTGGATGGGGGCTTCGTCCCACCACTGTGGGATGAGCCCGTCGAGCACGCGCGGGTAGACGACGCCGCCGTACATGTTCTTGGACCCCGGGAACGGACCCCGCTCCAGCAACACGACGTCGCGACCGGAACGAGCCAGCGTGAGTGCGGCGCAGGCGCCGGCCGGCCCGGCGCCGACCACGATCACGTCGACGTCAGGCACGGCCGGCGCTCCGCTCCGGCAGGCGGGCCAGCAGCGCGTCCAGCACCATGTTGGCGTCGCTCACGACAGCCAGGTCGGCGAGCTGCATCATCGGGCAGTAGGCGTCGGTGTTGATGCTCACGATGTGGTCGGGCTGTCCGAGGCCGCTGGTGTGCTGCACTGCGCCGCTGATGCCGAAGGCCACGTACAGCCGAGGGTCGACGACGACTCCGGTCGTGCCGATCTGGCGCTCGTGCGCGACCCAGCCGCGGTCGGTGACGACTCTCGTCGCTCCGAGCGTCGCGCCCAGCCGGGCGGCCAGGTCAGCGAGCTGGGTGAACCGTGCGGCCGAGTCGAGCCCGGCCCCGCCGGCGACGATGCGAGAGGCCTCGGCCAGGTCCATGGTCGCCGGGTCAGGCGGGAGGACCTCGATGGTCGTGGCGTCCGTGACGTCAGGATCGAGGCGCGGATCGAGGAGCTCCACGTCGGGTTCGGGGCCATCGTGGCGTTCGACGCCGCGCACTCCCGGTTGCAACGTGGCGACGAAGTGGTGTTGCGGGGTGACGTCCTCGATGGCCAGCCCGCCCCATCGGGCCAGGGAGACCCGGTCCTCGTGCACCTCCACGGCGCCGGCCAGCAGGGGTCGCCCGAGGGCGTGCGCCAGTCGAGGAGCCAGGTCACGACCATCCGGGGAGGCCGGGAGGATGACCACCGGCTCCTCGACCAGGACCGGGGCCAGCGCCGTCGCCCAACGGCCGGGGAGGAATCCGTCGGTGTCCCAGGCCTTCACGGCGCTCGCCAGGCCAGCCAGCTCCTTCGCCGCGGCGGCGGCCCCGGACCCGACCACCAGCGCTCGGCCGCCGCACTCGGCCACCGTCTCGAGGCCGCCCACCGGCAGCTCTCCGTCCCGGACGGGCACGACGGCGATCACAGTCCCGCTCCGGCGCGTTCGCCCTCGACGACGGCGGCGTGGGCCCGCCGGGGTGCCACACAGTCGCCCACCCGGGCCACCGACCAGCCGGCCGCCTTCAGGTCCTGATACAGCCACTCCACCGGGCTGGCGGGAACGGCCAGCACCACCCAGTCCGGGCTGCGGCTGTACATCTGACCAGTCGGGTGGTGGAGCAGGTTCAGCGTCGCGCCGTCGATGCCCATGGGGACCAGGTCGGTGGACTGGACGATGCCCTTGGCCGTGGCCCGCATCCACCAGCCCTCCATGTCGAGGGTGATGCCGAGGTCCTGCCCGACGACCATCCCGTTGGTGACGACCTCCACCGCGCAGCCGCGGTCGGCCAGCAGCTCGGCCACCGAGGTGGCGTGGTGAAAGCCGATCTCGTCGATGACGACGACGGACTGACCGGCCGCGGGGCCTCCGGCGGGGACGGTGCCGGCGAGGACGTCGCGCACGTCGATCACGTGAGAGGCGTCGGCGGGAGCCCACCACGGGCGCGCCGGCTCCGCGCCGGTCGCCACGATCACCTCGTCCGGGCGTGCCTCCTCCACGAGGCCCGGCCGCACGCCGGACCCGTACTCGATGGCCACGCCCAGCCGGCGGCACTCGGCCAGCTGGTTGCGGACCAGGTCGCCCAGCTCGGCCCGGTTGGGCACCGCGGCCGCCAACCGGACCTGTCCGCCGGCCTGGCTTTCCTTCTCGTGCACCGTGACGCGGTGCCCGTTGCGGGCGGCGGCAATGGCGGCCTGCAGCCCGGCCGGGCCGGCGCCGGCGATGAGGACCTCCTTCGCCTTGGCCGTCCGGCGAGCCCCGCCCACGCCCTCGACCTCCCGTCCGGTCCGAGGGTTCTCGATACAGCCCAGCCACCGGTTGAGGCCCATGCGGCCGACGCACTCCTGGTTGCAGGACAGGCACAGTCGTATCTCGTCGGTGGCACCGGCCCTCGCCTTGGCCGCGAACTCGGCGTCGGCGATCTGGCCCCGGACCACGCCGACCAGGTCGCAGTGGCCCTCGGAGAGCGCGCGTTCGGCCTGCAACGGATCCTTGAAGCGTCCGACGCCGACGATCGGGAGGTCCACGGCCTTGCGCAGCGCGCTGGGGATGAACAGCGCGTAGCCGGGTCGGATGTGCATCGACGCCTCGATCATGAACAGGCTGGCCGTGGCCACACCGATCGAGGTGTTGACGTAGTCGACCTGCCGGGTGGCCTCGACCATCTCCGCCACCTGCACGGCATCGTCGATCGTGGTCCCGCCGTCGATCAGCTCGTCCCCGCAGATGCGCACACCGAGGGCGAGGCGGTTGCCGATCACGAGGCGCACGGCGGCCACGATCTCGAGGAGCAGCCGGGCGCGGTGCTCGAGCGGGCCGCCGTGGCCGTCGGTGCGGCGGTTGGTGGCCGGCGAGAGGAACCCCCGCACGATCGAGGAATGGGAGCACTGGAGCTCGATGCCGTCGAAACCGCCCTCGGCGCAATGCTCGGTGACGAGGGCGTAACCGGCCACGATCTCGTCGATCTCGGCCTGGTCGACGGGCTTGGGCACCTCGCGGAACAGCGGGTCGGCCACCGGCGACGGCGCCCACACCGCCCGGCGGGTGTACATCGACGACGCCTGGCCGCCGTTGTGGTTGATCTGGGCGAAGATCGGGGTGCGGTGGCGGTGGACGGCATCGGTCATCCGGCGGTAGCCGGGGATGACGTCGCGGTGGAAGCCGTGGATGAGCTTCTCGTAGGGCCAGTCGGTCGGGTGGGTCGAGTGCTCCTCGGTGATGATGAGCCCGGCGCCGCCGGCCGCCCGCGCGCCGTAGTACGCCGCGTGCTGATCGGTGGGGCGTCCGTCACGGGCGTAGTTGGTGAGGTGCGCGCTGAACACGATGCGGTTGCGCGTGGAGACCGGACCGAGCTCCAGCGGCGTCCACAGGTAGCGGTACGGCACGGAACTCATTATGTTCGCTCGGCTGCTCACGCCCGCACTGACGCCGCAGCTCGAGCAGGCGCGCCGGGCGTGAGCGGTTGAATGTGCGTGCGTCGTAGGGTTCGGCGGGTGGAACGTGATGCCG
>DASTFY010000241.1:0-17160 GCA_035719525.1 Acidimicrobiales bacterium | reverse complement strand
GTTCGCTCACGGGGACTATCTGCGGACCGGCGCCATCGCACGGTTCTCTCCGGTAATGGACGCTGTGGCCGCGTTCGGGGATGCCGGCGGACCGGTGCTCGGCATCTGCAACGGCTTCCAAATCCTTTGTGAGGCGGGATTGCTGCCCGGAGCGCTGCAGAAGAATGCAGGGCTCAGGTTCCTGTGCACGTCGGTCGACATTGCTGTTGCAAATGCAACAACATGCGCGACGTCAGCCACCCGTACGGGTGATGTACTGCGCCTCCCGATCAACCACTTCGAGGGAAGCTTCACCTGCTCGGAAACGACCCGGCGGGAGCTGGCTGAGCACAATCAGATCGTGTTTCGCTACTGCCGAAACCCGAATGGATCGGTGGACGACATCGCCGGGATCTCCAACCGCGCCGGCAACGTGGTCGGTTTGATGCCCCACCCGGAACGGGCGTGTCACGCGCTGCTGGGCTCGATCGACGGGCAGGGCATCTTGTTGAGCTTGATGGCGACCGCCGGGCGAGGCGAAACCGTCCGTGAATCGGCAGGCGTCACATCGCGCGGGTGAGCCCGGCCTTCTTCAGTACCGAGGCGTCGACCCCGATCTCCCGCCACGCGGCGTAGGAGATCCCTCGTCGGCTGCTGTAGCTGCGCGCCACTCGTACGAAGTCGCCCTCGAGGGCGGTCATGTCGACCTTGGAGCCCATGGCGTCCAATTCATCGTGGAGGTCCATGCGCTCCTGCACCAGGTTCAGCCGATTCAGGGGGTCGGCGTCGACCACGGAAGCGTCGATCTCCGCCAGGCGCTTCTTGATCGAATCGGGGGTGCGCTTGCGACCTCGCTTGGGCCGGTTGCTCTCCAGCGCGTCGAGATAGTTCTTCACGATGCGGCTCTCGTTGCGTCCGGCGGCGAGGGCGGCCTTGTGTTCATCGGTCATCGGGGACTTCGGTCCCCTCTTCTTCTGTGGCATGCCCACAGTCTGCACCAGGGCGATTGCCGAACTCAAGTCGGAGCGCATTTGCAGTATCCCGCCGGCGAGGCAGCCATTTTGCCGGCCGGGTACGGTGCCGCCCGTGGAAGCACCAGAGCCGAGCGCGGTCCATCGGTCGTTGGGGTTGACTGACGACGAGATGGATCGCATCATCGCCATCCTCGGCCGGCGACCCAACCATCTGGAGCTGGCGATGTACTCGGTGATGTGGAGCGAGCACTGCTCGTACAAGTCGTCGAAGGTCCACCTCCGTAGGCTTCCGACGCACGCACCATGGGTGCTGGTGGGGCCAGGCGAGAACGCCGGGGTCGTGGACGTCGGCGACGGGATCGCCGCCGCGATCCGCATCGAGAGCCACAACCACCCTTCAGCCATCGAGCCGTACCAGGGCGCCGCCACCGGGGTCGGGGGCATCCTGCGGGACATCTTCACCATGGGTGCACGACCCATCGCGCTGATGGATCCGTTGCGCTTCGGACCGCTCGAAGACCCGCGCAGCCGGTGGATCGCCGAAGGGGTTGTCGCGGGCATCTCGGGCTACGGCAACGCCGTCGGGGTCCCCACGGTTGGCGGCGAGGTCGTCTTCGACCCCACCTACGAGGGCAACCCCCTCGTCAACGTCCTGTGCCTCGGTGTGCTCCCGGTCGATCGGCTGGTGTTTGGGCGCGCGACAGGGGTGGGCAACCTGGCCGTCCTGTTGGGGTCGAGCACCGGCCGGGACGGCATCGGCGGCGTGTCCGTGCTCGCCTCCGCCGGCTTCGGCGACGCCGATGCCGATGCCGCCAAACGACCCAACGTCCAGGTTGGCGACCCCTTCGAGGAGAAGCGCCTGATCGAGGCCTGTCTCGCGCTCCTGGACGCCGGGCTCGTCGTGGGCATCCAGGACCTGGGCGGCGCCGGCCTGTGCTGTGCCACCAGCGAGACGGCGAGCAGGGGCGGCGTGGGCATGGACGTCGACGTGTCGACCGTGCCACTGCGCGAGCCGGATATGGAGCCCTTCGAGATCATGACGTCGGAGAGCCAGGAGCGCATGCTGGCCATCATCGAGCCCGATGCTCTGGACGAGGCGCTGACCATCTGCCGGCGCTGGGAGGTCCGCGCCGCCGTGGTGGGTCGGGTGACCGAAGGCGGTTTGCTGCGGATCCTGGATCGAGCCGGGGAGGTGCTGGGTGAGGTCCCCGCGGCGTCACTGCACGAGGACGCGCCGGTGTACGAACGCCCGCTCCTGGCCCGGGACCGTGGCGGCGAGCTCGATCCGGCCACTGTCGAACCGCCCCCGGACGCCGGTCCTGAGCTCCTGGACCTCCTGGCCGACCCCGGGTGGGTGTGGCACCAGTACGACCACCAGCTCTTCCTCAACACCGTCGCCGGGCCCGGAGGTGATGCCACGGTTCTGCGCCTGAAGCACCCGCTGAGCGGTGAGGACACCGGGCGTGCGCTGGCCCTCACCACGGACGGCAACCACCGTTGGTGCGCGGTGTCGCCCCGTGTCGGGACGGCCCGGGTCGTCGCCGAGGCCGTGCTCAACCTGGCCTGCGTCGGGGCCCGCCCGCTGGCGCTGGTGAACTGCTGCAACTTCGGCAACCCTGAGCATCCCGAGGTGATGTGGGAGCTGTCGGAGGCCATCGACGGCATGTCCGCGGCCTGCCGGTCCTTCGACCTGCCGGTCGTGGGCGGCAACGTCAGCCTCTACAACGAGACCCGCGGAAGCGACATCGAGCCGACGCCGATCATGGGCGTCCTGGGGGTGATCGACGCGCTCGTACGCCGTCCACCCGGGCGGGTGCTGTCGGCCGGCGGGCAGGTGCTGGTGCTCGGCGGGGAGTCGACTGCATCGTTGGCGGGATCGCGGTGGGCGTGGCAGCGCGGATGCAAGGGCGGTCACCTCGATGCTATGGACCTGGAGGCGGTCGGGCGTCTCGCGGCACTCGTGCGAACGCTGGTGGCCGACGACGCGCTGAGGGGCGTGCACGACGTGGCGGACGGCGGCCTGGCCCTCGCCCTCGCCGAGATGGTGGCGATCTCCGCGACGGGCTTGCGGACCGAGCGGGCCGACCACCTGTCCCTGTTCGCCGAGGCCCCCGATCGGGTGGTGGTGTGCGTCGAGCCCGCCCGGACCCACGAGGTGATGGCGCGCGCGGAATCAGATGGGGTCGCCGCGCGAGAGCTGGGCCGGGCCGGAGGCGATCGCCTCGTGCTCGGCTCGCTCGTGGATCTGGCCGTCACCGACGTGGTCGCCGCTTGGACGAATCGCCTGCCGACCGCCTTCGGCACTGCCTCGAGCCACTGAGGGCGACCGCAGGATCGCAGACCTCCTCGTACGCACGCCACCCGGCTGCGCTCACGCGACGGAGCCGACGAGCAGGATGGGCTCGGTCGGTGCGGGTGAGCCTCCCGATGGCTCCTCGGTGACGCCCAGCGCGTCGTAGCCCGCTGGTGTCCGCTCGAGGACCTGTGTGGCGCGGCCCCCCTCGGTCCGGAAGAGGCTGGCCTCCTCCGGTCCGTCGGCACCGATGAACCACAGCGCGTACGTACGGTCCGAAGGCAGGTCGGCCAGGCCGTCGGCCACCACAACGGAACGGTCCAGCGACGGCGAGTACACCAACCGCATGGCGCCGGTTTCACCGTCGAGTCCGACGGTGGTCGCGTCGGGGGCGGTGAGCACGGAGGCGATGGCCTCCTGCCGGTCGAGGGCCTGGTGTGACCGGACCCAGCCGAACCCGAGCACCAGGGCGACGATGACGGCGGCAGCGGCCAGAAGTGGGGCCACATAACGTGCCCGGCGCCCGGTACGCCGGGCGGCCAGCTCGTCGGGCTCATCGACGGGCGACACCTGGCGGGTGCCGGCGACCCGCTCCATGATCGTGGCGCGGAGGGCAGGAGGCGGGTTCTCCGCCATCAGGCCGCTGAGACGGCCGGTGGTGGCCCGGAACTCGGCCACCTCCTCGGAGCAGGCGGCGCAGTCGGTGAGGTGGGCCTCGAACCGGCTCCGCTCCTCGTCGTCCAGGGCGTCGACCACGTACAGGCCGACCAGCGTGTGCAGCTCCTCGGTCATGATCCTTCTCCGAGCGCGTCGCGAAGGCGGATGAGGCCATCGCGTATGCGCGTCTTCACCGTACCGAGCGGTACGTCCAGTAGCGCGGCGATCTCCGTATGGGTGAGGCCGCCGAAGTAGGCCAGTTCGACGGAGGCGCGCTGGAGCTCCGTGAGGTGCTCGAGCGCCCCCCGCACGCGCTGGCGGTCGAGTTCGTCGACCACGTCCTCGTGGACCGAGCCGGTCACGACCTCCGCCCGCGCGCCTGCCCGCTCGACTCGTCCCTGCTCCGCCACCTCCGACCGGACCCGATCGACCGCCCGCCGATGCGCGATGGTCATGATCCAGGCCGTGGCCGTGCCGAGACGGGGGTCGAACCGCGGGGCCAGCCGCCAGACCTCCAGCATGACCTCCTGCATGACCTCGTCGGACTGGAAACGGTCGCGCAGGATGCGCCGGATGAGGCCGTAGACACCGGATGAGCACAGGTCGTAGAGCCGCTCGAAGGCGGCGGTATCGCCGCGGGCCGCCGCCACGAGCTCGAGGTCGACCCTGCCGCTCGTGGGGCCGTTCGAGGGTTCGTTCGACGGAGGACGTGGGCGGGCCACCGAGCCAGTCTGGCCAAAGGGACGCGCCGGTACCTCGGAGGTCGAGGCGCTCGAGCGCGCACCACGTTCCCGCATGATGGTGCTTCGCCATCCGCCGACTCCCGGATCGCTGACCGTGCAGTGACATCAGTCACAGTGGACGTGTCGCACCCATCCGACCGCCCGCGGTGCCCGAAGGGAGGGCAACAGGACGGCAGGGCCCGTGCGCTCGGGAGACCTGCGCTGCTCGCACCGTCCGCGAGCCGGCCAGGAGGCGACGCGGGACCCCCCGGCGGGGGGCACAGGGTCCGTGCTCCCCGCTCTGCCGCCCTGGGCCCGCCGATCCGCTCGGCCTTGCCGAGGCTGCTGGCCGCGCTCCCGCGAGCCCGGCCAGCCGCCCTCTGGATGGGTGCAGTTTCGTCCTCGTCACCCGCTCGGGCAAGGGGCGACATGATGAAGCTTCGACGACGGCGAGATGTCGGGACGCCATCACCGCGGCTCGTGGTCGGCCGACCCGTCGATGTACGGATCAAGGGGACTCGGCCTGCCACACTGGCGAGGTGCGGAGCGTGTACGACGGCGACCCCTGTCGTGACGACGCACCGAAGGAGGCCTGCGGCGTGTTCGGGGTGTACGCCCCCGGGCAACCGGTGGCGCACCTCACCTACCTGGGCCTGTACGCCCTGCAGCATCGGGGCCAGGAGTCGGCCGGGATCGCGGTCGCCGACGGCCGCTCGATCACCGTCGTGAAGGACATGGGCCTGGTTCCCAACGTCTTCAACGAGCGCACGTTGGGCGGGCTCCCGGGCGACCTCGCCATCGGCCACACCCGCTACTCGACCACGGGCGCCAGCACCTGGCGCAACGCCCAGCCGGTGTTCCGCGAGGCCGGTGGCGTCCACTTCGCGCTCGGCCACAACGGCAACCTCACCAACACGAGCGATCTGGCCGATGAGGCGGGGATGCTGCCCGGCACCGTCGGCAGCGACAGCGATCTGATCGCCGAACTGCTGGCGAGGGAGATCGTGGCGCGGGGGACCGACCTCCCCGGCGCTCTGGTGACCGTCCTTCCCCGGCTGCTCGGCGCGTTCTCGCTGGTCCTCGTCGACCAGGGCCGTGTGGTCGCGGTGCGAGACCCCAACGGCTTCCGACCACTCTGCCTGGGCCGGCTCGACTGCGGCTGGGTGGTCGCCTCCGAGTCACCGGCACTCGACATCGTCGGCGCGCACATGATCCGCGAGCTCGAGCCGGGCGAGATGGTGGTGATCGACGTCGACGGCCCCCGCTCGCTCCACCCTTTCCCGGCCGACCGCATCACGCCGACGCTGTGCGCGTTCGAGTTCGTGTACTTCGCCCGCCCGGATGCGGAGCTCTACGGCCGCAGCGTGGCCGGAGCGCGGGTGCGCATGGGGGAGCACCTGGCGGAACAGGCGCCCATCCCGCCCGACTCCATGTCGCCTCCCCGGCCCACCATGGTCATGCCCGTCCCCGAGAGCGGCGTGCCGGCGGCCCAGGGCTTCGCCCGGATCAGCGGGATCCCCTACGGCGACGGGCTGGTCAAGAACCGCTACATCGGCCGGACGTTCATCGCCCCCAGCCAGGACCTGCGCCGCCTGGGGGTCCGGCTCAAGCTCAACCCCCTGCGGGAGAACATCGCCGGCAAGCGGCTCGTGGTGGTGGACGACTCCATCGTCCGCGGCACGACCACCCGGGCTGTGGTCGCCATGCTGCGCCAGTCAGGGGCGGAGGAGGTGCACCTGCGGATCATGTCGCCGCCGTACCGGTGGCCCTGCTTCTACGGCATGGACACCGGCGATCGCGGTGAGCTGCTGGCGGCCAACCTGACCGTGGAGGAGATCCGCAGCTACGTCGGCGCGGACTCCCTGGCCTATCTCACCTTGGATCGCCTGCTCCTGGCCACGGGAGCGCCCGGGGCCGGCTTCTGCTCCGCCTGCCTGACCGGCGAGTATCCCGTCCCCGTCTCCGTGCCCGCGGAGCTCGGCGGCGCCCGCTTCTCCGGCGCCCCATCGCCTGTGAGCATCGCGGGGCCGGCGCCGGCGGCCGGAACGCTGTTCCATGGGTGAGTCCTACGCCGCGGCGGGCGTGTCCATCGAGTCCGGCGAGGAGGCAGTTCGCCGGATCGCGCCCCTGGCCCGTTCGACCTTCGGGGCGGAGGTGCTGTCGGGCATCGGCTCGTTCGGATCGGTCATGGCCGTCCCCGCTCGATACCGCCAGCCGCTCCTCGTGGCCTCCACCGATGGCGTGGGAACCAAGCTCCAGGTGGCGGTGGCGACTGGGCGCTACGAGACCGTCGGCATCGATCTGGTCGCCATGTGCGTCGACGACGTCGCGGTGCAGGGGGCTGATCCGCTCTTCTTCCTCGACTACATCGCGGTAGCTCAGGTCGAGCCGGCCATGGTCGAGGCGTTGGTCGCCGGGATGGCGGACGGCTGCCGGCAGGCCGGCTGCGCGCTGGTCGGGGGTGAGGTGGCTGAACACGGGGAGGGCCACGCCCTTGATCTGGCCGGTTTCGCGGTCGGGGTGGTCGAGCGCGATTCGCTCATCACCGGTCGAGCGGTCGCGGCGGGCGACGCCCTCGTCGCGCTGCCGTCCCCGGGACTGCGCTCCAACGGCTACTCCCTGGCCCGGCGGGTGCTGATCGGCGCCGACGACGCCCGGCTCCAGCGGCCGGCGTGGGGCGGCGCGTCGCACACGCTGGCCGACGAGCTGCTCCGCCCGTCCATCGTCTACGCACCGGCCATGGCGGCGCTTCGCCGTGTCGTGCCCGTGCACGCCTTCGCGCACATCACGGGAGGCGGCCTGCCGGGCAACGTGCCCCGCGTGCTGCCCGACGGGTGCCTCGCCGTCATCGATCGGAGCGCATGGCCCGAACCCCAGATCTTCGACGAGATCCGTCGGCAGGGCGACGTGGCCGACGAGGAGATGGCGCGTGTGTTCAACCTCGGCCTCGGCATGGTGGCCGTCGTCCCGCAGGAGGCCGTCGCCGCGGCTCAGGACGCGCTGGCGGGCTTCACCGGCAGCTACGTCGTCGGCCGGGTCGTCTCCCGGCCCGGGCCACCCGCGGTCGAGTTCTCTCAGCTCTGAAGCGCCTCGACGGCGGCGATGGCGTCAATGGCCTCGGGGTTGGCGATGGCCTCCCGGTTGCGCACCGGCCGGCCGTTGACCGCATCGGCCACGGCCAGCTCCACCAGCTTGCCGGAGCGGGTGCGGGGCAGGTCGTCCACGGCCACGATGACCGCAGGCACGTGACGGGGGGACAGCTCCCGGCGGATGACGGTGCGCAGGTCGGCCCGCAGGCTTTCGTCCAGGCTGATCCCGGGCTGCAGCCGCACGACCAGCACGATGCGGACGTCGCCTTCCCACTGCTGTCCGAAGACCAGCGCCTCCACCACGCCCGGCTGCTGCTCGACGACGCGATAGATGTCGGCTGTTCCGATGCGGACGCCGCCCGGGTTGAGCGTGGCGTCGCTGCGACCGTGGATCACGATGCCGCCGTGCTCGGTCCAGGAGGCGAAGTCACCTTGGCACCACACCCCCGGGAAGCGCTCGAAGTAGGCCGCCCGGTACTTCGGTCCCACTGCGCCGAGGGGCCCGTCGTCCCAGAAGCCCAAGGGCATCGAGGGGAAGGGCGCGGTGCAGACCAGCTCTCCGGGGCCGTCGCCGGCCGCCAGCGGATGCCCCTCGTCGGACCACACGCCGATGGCCATGCCCAGGGCCGGCTGCTGGATCTCACCGGCGTACACCGGGCCGGTCGGATCACCCGCGACCAGGCAGCCGCACAGATCCGTGCCGCCCGAGATCGACGCCAGGTGGACGTCGTCCTTGACCTGCTCGTAGACGTAGCGGAAGCCCTCCGGCGAGAGCGGCGAACCGGTGGAACAGATCGTGCGCAGGCTCCCCAGGCCGTGCGTGCGGGAAGGCTGGAGGCCGGCCTGGGCCAGCGCGTCGATGAGCTTGGCGGAGACACCGAGGAGGCTGATGCCCTCCTCGTCGACGATGTCGAAGAGGTGATCCGGGCCGGGCACGAACGGTGAGCCGTCGTAGAGCACGATGGTGGCGCCGGACGCCAGAGCCGACACCAGCCAGTTCCACATCATCCAGCCGGTCGTGGTGTAGTAGAGGACCCGGTCGCCCCGGTGGATGTCGCTCAGGAGCTGGTGCTCCTTCAGGTGCATGAGCAGCGCCCCGCCCGCCCGGTGGACGATGCACTTCGGCGGGCCGGTCGTGCCAGAGGAGTACAGGACGTACCAGGGATGGTCGAAGGGGAGGGGGACGAACGTCGGCTCCTCCGGCCCGCCGGCCACGTACTGGTCCCACCTCACCGCCGCACTGATCCCGGAGAGGTCCGGGTCCTCCGACAGCGTCGGGACCACGACGGTGGTACGCAGCGTGGGCAGGCCGGCCGTGATCGCCCCGAGGCGCTCCAGGCAGTCGATGGCCGCGGCGTTGTAGCAGTAGCCGTCGGCCGCCAGCAGGACGACCGGCTCGATCTGGCCGAACCGGTCGAGCACACCTCGGGTGCCGAAGTCCGGCGAGCACGAGGAGAACAGAGCGCCGAGAGAGGTCGCGGCCAGCATCGCGACGACGGCCTCGGGCCCGTTGGGCAGCCACGCGGCCACGCGATCGCCGACCGTCACCCCCGACGCCTGGAGCGCGGCCGCCAGCGCCGCCACCTCCTCGCGGAGCCGGCGCCCGGACAGCTCCCGCCGGTGCCCGGCCTCGTCGTGGGCGATGATCGCCGGCTCCTCGCCGTCCCAGCGGTGAAGCAGGTTCTCGGCCACGTTGAGCCGAGCCTCGGGAAAGAACCGGGTGGTGGGCATGTCGACGCCGGGCAGCAGCGCGCGGTCGCCTTGATCGCCGATCACCCCGCACTGGTCCCAGACCGCGGTCCAGAACGCCTCGGGCTGCGCGAGCGACCATTGGTGCAGCTCGGCGTAGCCGGGCTGGCCGACGTGGTGCAGAAATCGGGCCAGGTGGGTGGCCTCGGCGCGGGCCCGATCGGGCCGCCACAGCGGCGATCTGGTCACGGCGGCCAACGGTACGACCTCAACGCGCGGGGGCGGGAAGAATGGTTCCGCTGGCCTGGCCGAGTCCGATGCGGGGCCGGTCCGGACCATCGCCCCCGCACCACCCCCGGAGGACGACGGTGTCGCCGTCGAGGAGAAAGCTCCTGGTCGATCCGTCTGCCAAGGTGAGCGGTTCGGAACCCCGCCAGGTGAGCTCGATCAGGCTGCCGCGCTCGGCCTTCGTCGGGCCACTGACGGTGCCGGAGCCGAACAGGTCGCCGGTGGCCGTCGTGGCGCCGTTGACGGTCATGTGGGCCAGCTGCTGAGCGAACGTCCAGTACATGTCCCGGAAGCTGGTGGCCGAGATCCGCTCTCCGTTCAGCCAGATCTCCAGGTTGAGATCCAACGCCCACGGTCGTTGCGCCTGCAAGTACGGGTGGGGCACGGGGTCCTGGACCGGCGGCTCCACCAGGTAGGGACCGAGGGCATCCAGGGTTATGACCCACGGTGAGATCGTGGTCGCGAAGCTCTTGGCCAGGTTGGGGCCGAGCGGCTGGCCCTCGAAGGCCTGGATGTCGCGGGCCGACCAGTCGTTCAGCAGCACCACCCCGAACACGTGACGGCCGGCGTCGTCCGGGTGGATGCGGGTCCCGCCCCGACCGACGATGAAGCCGACCTCTAGCTCGATGTCGAGCGCGCGGGTGGCGACGAGCTCGGGCTTGCCGTCGCCGGCGGGCGCCAGCCCTTCGGGCCGGACGATGTCGGTCCCGCTGACCCGCACCGTGCCCGACCGGCCGTGGTACCCGACCGGGAGGTGGCGCCAGTTGGGCAGGATCGGGTCCGAGTCGGGGCGCATCATGCGCCCCAGGTTCTCGGCGTGGTGGAGCGACGAGTAGAAGTCGACGTAGTCGCCCACGGCGATCGGCAACAGCACGTCGACCTCGTCGATGGGCACGAGCGCCTCCTCGGCCCGACCCTCGGGCGTGCCACCGAGCAGCTCCGACACCTGCTGGCGGATCGAGGGCCCCAGCCCGGAGGCCATCAGCGCGTTCAGCCTGGACTGGTGGAGCAACGCGCTCGACGGGATGTCGAGCAGGCCCGCCGCGGTCAGCGTGGACAGGTCCACGATGTGATCCCCGATGCGCAGCGCCGGCCGGGGCAGCGACGTCCGGGGCCTGACGATGCCGAAGGGCAGGTTCTCGAGCGGGAAGTCGGAACCTGCGGGCACGGGCACCCAGGTCTCGGGACGCGTCGCGCCCGGGGCGGTCATCGCCGTACCGCGGGCGGCGCGAAACGCTCCCACGCCGCGGCCGCCTGAGGCACCTCGGGTAGCGCGGCGTCCAGCGCGTCCAGGAAGCGGTCGTTCTCGTGGGCCAGCCCGATGGTGACGCGGATGCCGGCCGGGAACGGCCTGGTCACCACGCCCTCTCGCTCCATGGCGGTCGCCAGGTCTCCACTGGCCGGTCCGGTCGGCAGCCAGATGAAGTTGCCTTGGCTGTCGGGGACGGGCCGGGCGCGGGCGGCCAGGGACGCCATCACCCGGGTTCGCTCGGCCACGACGAGCCCAGCCCGGCGGCGCACCTCTTCCTCCTGAGCAAGCGCGGCCAGCGCGGCGGACTGGGCCGGCCCGCTCACCGAGAACGGGGTGAGGGTGGCGTCGGCGGCGTTGGCCACCACCTGGTCACCGACGAGGTAGCCCACCCGCAGGCCGGCCAGCGCCCACGCCTTCGAGAACGTCCGCAAGACCGCCACGTTGGGGCGGCCGCGGAACAGCTCGAGCGCGTCGGGCACGTCGTCGTCGGTGACGTACTCCCGATAGGCCTCGTCCACCACGACCAGCACCGACGGCGGTAGGGCGTCGACCAGGTGGAGCAGGTCGACCGTCCGCAGTGCCGTGCTCGTCGGGTTGTTGGGGTTGGCGATGAGGACCATCGTCGTCCGAGCCGTAGCCGCGGCGAGCACGGCCTCGACGTCCGCCACCCAATGCCGCAGCGGCGCCTCGATCACCGAGGCTCCGGACAGCAACGTGAACTGCGGGTAGGCGATGAAGGACGGCCACGGGAACAGGACCTCGTCGCCGGGCCCGGCGTAGGCGAGGGTGAGCTGCTGGAGCAGGCCGACCGAACCGCAGCCAACGGTGACGCGCTCCGCCTCGACACGGTGCCGGTCGGCGAGCACGTCGCGGAGCATTCCGGCCAGGTGATCCGGGTAGCGACCCGACCGCGCCGTGGCCGCGGCCACCGCCTCGACCACCCCGGGCAGGGGCCCGAAGGGGGACTCGTTGGAGGCCAGCTTGACGGCCGAGCTGAGCCCGTGCTCGGCCATGCTCTCCTCGGCCGAGCGTCCGGGTTGGTAGCGGGGGATCGTGGCGATGCGCTGGTGGGGGACGGGCTCGCCGGTCCGGCTCATCGTCACAGGATCACACAGGATCCTGGGATCACAGGTTGCCGCGGCGGTCCTGGTCGCGCTCGATGGCCTCGAAGAGCGCTTTGAAGTTGCCTTCCCCGAAGCCCTTGGCCCCGCGCCGTTCGATGATCTCGAAGAACACGGTGGGCCGGTCGGTGATCGTCTCGGTGAAGATCTGGAGCAGGTAGCCGTCGTGGTCCTTGTCGGCGAGGATGTTCAGGCGCTGGAGCTCGACCCACGGCAGGTCGAACTCGGCCAGGCGCTCCTTGGCCTCGTCGTAGTACGTCTCGGGCACGCTCATGAACCGCACGCCGCGATCCCTCAGTGCTTGGACCGTGGCGACGATGTCGTCCGTGCGCAGCGCGATGTGCTGGACACCGGGGCCGTCGTAGGTCTCGACGTACTCCTGGATCTGGCTCTTCTTCTTGCCGTCGGCCGGCTCGTTGATCGGCATGACGATCTTCGAGCCGTCCCACACGACCGTCGACATGAGAGCGGAGTACTCCGTCGCGATCTGGCTGTCGTCGAAGTGGACGAGCTGGCCGAACCCGAGGACCTCGCCGTAGAAGCGGACCCAGTCGTCCAGCTTGCCCTTCTCCACGTTGCCGACGACATGGTCGATCCTGACCAGGCCGACCTCGGGGCCGATGGGTGTCGGCGGGAGGTTCTCCGTGCCGTAGCCGGGCTCCAGCACGGTCCCTCCGTATCGGGCCCGGCTGACGAAGGTGTGGACGGTCTCGCCGTACGTTCCGATCTGGGCCAACTCGAGCGTGCCGTGATCGTCCGTCGCGGCCCATGGTGCCCGAACGCTGCGTGCGCCACGGGCGATGGCCGCCTCGTACACGGCCGTTGCGTCGTCAACCATCCAGGCGAGGTCGTGGACGCCGTCGCCGTGCTTGCGGACGTGCTCCGCGATGGGCGAGGAGGCGTCCAGGGCGCCGCTGACCACGAACCGGATGTCTCCCTGCTCCAGCACGTAGCTGGCCTTCTCCCGCACTCCCGTCTCCGGTCCGGCGTACGCCGTGCAGCGGAAACCGTAGGCCCCCATCAGGAACCCGGCCGTGGTCCGGGCGTTCCCGACCCAGAACTCCACGCAGTCCCAACCCTGCAGTCGGCCGGCCGGGGTGGCGGGCGTGTCGGTGTGCTCGATGATCGTCATGCGCCCCATGCAACAACGGTTCCGCACCGATGAGCAACCGACGGCTCGATGAGTGCGCAAGATGTCCAATGTATGAGAGCAAGTTCGGTCAGAATGTCCACCTCTATGGATCAACTCGACCGTCGCCTGCTTCTCCTGCTCCCCGAGACGACGCGCCCTGGAGTGCTGGAGCTGTCCCGGGGGCTCGGCGTGGCCCGAGGAACGGTGCAGGCCCGACTCGACCGGCTCCAGGCGTCGGGCGTGCTGTCCGGCTTCGGGCCGTACGTCGATCTCAAGGCGCTCGGGTTCTCCGTGCTGGCCTTCACCACGCTGGAGATCGCGCAGGGGCAGGAGTCGGCGGTGATCGACGCCCTCGCGCTGATCCCCGAGGTGCTCGAGGTCCACAAGATCACCGGACCCGGTGACCTGTTGTGCCGCATCGTCGCTCGCACCAACGAGCACCTGCACGACGTGCTGGAGCGGGTGCTGTCCACGCCCGGCATCACCCGCACCACCTCTGCGCTGGCCTTGACCAGCCCTGTCCATCGCCCGACGGCCTACGCCCTTCCGGAAGACCTGCTGGCCTGATCCTCCGTCGCCGGTGCGTCAGCCGAAGGCGGGGCGCTCGCGGGCCGACCGCTTGATCTCCGCGAAACCTGGCGTGCGGGCCAGCAGCTCCGCGGCGTCCCAGATGCGCAGCGCCTCCTCGCCTCGGGGGATTCGGGAGATCACCGGGCCGAAGAAGGTGGCCTCGGTGTCGGTTCCGGGGGAGAAGGTGATGATCGGCGTGCCGACGTCCTTGCCGGTTCGCGACAACGCGACCGCGGTCTCCTCGCGCAGGACGACGTCGTTTCCTTCGTCCTCGCCGGCGGCCACGAGCGCCGGCGGAAGTCCGGCTGCGGCGACGGCCTCGTCGATCACGCGGTAGTCGGCGTCCCGGATCTCAACCGACCGCCCGCCGTCGTGGAGCTCCCGGCCGAGTGCGCTGTACAGCGCGCCGACAGCACCATTGCCGGCGTGCTCGCGGGCGGAGGCGGCGATCCGCAGCATCCGCCGGCCGCCGCCGTGGGCGTTGATGTAGCCCTGCGGGAACTCGCGCTCGTAGTCCTTCTCCTCGTTGACCATCCGGAGGCATATGAAGCGCCAGTCGATCGACAGGCCCCGTTGGTCCGCCACCTCGATCGCGAACCGGCTGGTGATCCACGCCCACGGGCAGATCGGATCGAAGAAGAACTCGACATCGGCCATGGCCGCAACCTACCCACGGCCGAGCGGCATGACTCCGCTCGACCCTTCGAGGCGCGTGGTCTCGGTTCAGAGCCCTAGGCCAAGAGGGGCGACACCTCGGCCGCGACGAGCTCCAGGTGCTCCAGGTCGGACAGATCGAGGACCTGCAGGTAGACGCGTTCCGCACCGGCGACGTGCCAGCGGCGAAGGGTGGCCGCCACCTCCTCGACCAGTCCGGCCGCCCCATTCTCGCGGAGCTCCGCCGGCTCGCGCCCGATGGCCGCCGCCCGCCGAGTCACCTCGCCTTCGTCGGATCCGCAGCACAGGACCAGCGCCGCCGAGTACACGAGCGAGTCGGGATCACGCCCGATCGCGGTGCACGCGGCGTGCACGCGCTCGCGCTGTTCGACGAACTGTTCGAGGGGAGCGAAGGCCAAGTTGAACTCGGCCGCGTAGGCGGCGGCCAGCCGCGGCGTCCGGGAGGGCCCGCGACCACCGATGATGATCGGCGGGCCGGGCCGCTGTGCCGGCTTCGGCAGGGCCGGGGAGTCCTTCACCTGGTGACGCCGACCGTCGAAGGAGAAGGTCTCGCCGACTGCGGTGGCCCACAGCCCGGTGATGATGGCCAGCTGCTCTTCGAGCCGCTCGAAGCGCTCACCCAGTGGGGGGAACGGGATGGCGTAGGCCAGGTGCTCACGCTCGTACCATCCCGCCCCCAGGCCGAGCTCGATGCGTCCGCCGCTCATCTCGTCGACCTGGGCCACGCTGATGGCGAGCGGTCCCGGGGCGCGGAACGTGGCCGCCGTCACCAGGGTCCCGAGCCGGATGCGCTCCGTGTCCCGGGCCAGCCCGGCCAGCGTCACCCACGCGTCGGTGGGGCCGGGCAGGCCGTCGCTACCACCCATCACCAGGTAATGGTCGGACCGGAAGAAGGCGTCGAAACCCGTGCGCTCGGCGGCCTGGGCCACGGCCAGGAGGTCGTCGTAGCTCGCGCCCTGCTGGGGCTCGGTGAAGATCCGCAGTTGCACGGTGGGCACCGTATCGAACCGGGGTCGGTCCACCCCGGGGCCGGTACGGTGCCGATGATGGACCGCGAGGCCCTCCGCCGCCACGTGCTGGACCACAGCCTGAGGCGGGGGGACTTCACCCTCAAGTCGGGTCAGCGCACGACCTGGTTCCTCGACACGAAGCAGACCGCTTGCCGGCCGGACGGCATCCTGCTCGTGGCCGATGCGGCGCTCGAGCTGATCCCGGCCGATGCTGGCGCCATCGGTGGGCTCACCATGGGGGCGGACCCGGTGGCGTTCGGCATCGCCGCGGTCGCCGCCACCCGCGGCCGGGATCTGCGCAGTTTCAGCGTGCGCAAGGAGGCGAAGGATCACGGCATCGTCGGGCGCATCGCCGGCGCGCTGGCCCCTGGCGACCGCGTGGTCATCGCCGAGGACACGGTGACCCGAGGCAGCTCGATCATGCAAGCCGTCGATGCCGTCGAGGCGTTCGGGGCGAGCGCCGCGGCCATCTTGGTGATCGTCGACCGGGGCGGCACGTGCGGCGCCATGGCGGCCGAGCGCGGCATCGCGTTCCTCCCCCTCCTGACGGCGGAGGACCTCGGCTTCGGGTTCGGCACATGAGCACGGTGCGAGCGGTCACCTTCGACTTCTGGAACACCATCGTGCGGGCCGACGCCGACCAGTCGTCCTACCGCCTGCGCGCGTGGAGCGACGAGTACGCGGCCATCGGGCACCCCGTGGACGACGGGATCCTCCGCCAGACCTTCCGGACCGTGTGGGAACAGCATCAGGCGGCTTGGGTCAGGAACGAGCAGTACACCGGCGAGCAGGCGGCGCACGCCGCGATCGACCTCCTCGAGTGCCCGGTCGACCAGCCGACGCGGGCGCGGCTGGTCGAGCGGTTCGTGACCGTGGGCGAGGACGCCGGGTTCGGGCTGTGCGACGGGGTGGACGAGTTGATCCGGGGTCTGGACGAGCGGGGCGTCCCCGTGGGCATCGTGTGCGACGTCGGCTTCACTCCCTCCGCGGGCCTTCGGAGGATCCTGGAGCGCCTCGGCCTCCTGGCGTGCTTCAGCGGCTGGTCCTTCTCCGACGAGGTGGGCTGGTACAAGCCGGCCCGCCAGATCTTCGAGCACGCACTCGGGTACCTCGCGGTGTCTCCCGGCGAGGCGGCCCACGTGGGCGACCTGCGGCGGACCGACGTGGCCGGCGCTCGGGCCATGGGTATGACCGCCGTGCGTTACCGCGGCACCCATGACGACCGGACGGAGGGCGACGAGGCTCACCACGTCATCGATCACCACGCAGAGTTGTGGAGCGCCCTCGCTCTGTGACGAGGCCGGCGCTCCCATGCCCCATGACCTCGGGCGGGGCGGCGTTGCCCCCTGACTGGGGCCATGACCTGGACCTACTCTCGCCGGTTGTCACCGAGGGCGGGGGAAGGAGACCAGGACTTGTCCAGGTGTCTGCCCGGTAGAGCGCTGGCTGCGGCCGGAGCCCTCGGCGCAGTGCTGGCGGTAGGGGCGTTCGGAGTGCGGCCGAGCGCGGCGCTGGAGCCTCCCGCCCAACTCCCGGCCGCCCCCTACCAGGCGCCGCCGGCGTGGGTGTGTGAGCTGCTCAAGCTGATCACGGGACGCGACGTGTGCGCCGAGGGAGGGGCCGCCCCGACCGATCCTCCCCCCTCCACCACGGTCGTGCCGCCCGCGCCTCCGCCCGAGCCACCGCCCGCGCCTCCGACCTCCATCCCG
>DASTFY010000240.1:0-3186 GCA_035719525.1 Acidimicrobiales bacterium | reverse complement strand
GCGGGGTACGTGGCCGAACTGAAGGAGCACGCCGTCGACCACGCCTTCCATGTCCACGACGAGCGCCACTTCGTCGAGACCTACTCACTCCGCCAGACCTGGGAGGTCGACCTTCATCCCGAGGAGGCCTGCCAAGGCCCGATCGACCTGCACCTCGCCCTGGACATCGACCCGCGGGCGCTGCTCGGCTTCGAGGACGCGGTGGCGGTGGACGAGGACGCCGAGACCGAGCCACCCGACGGGTTCTCCTTCCCGCTCCACTTCACCTGGATGCTCCCGCCGCTCCCTCAGCCGCCGGACCTGCTCGTGCTGGCCACGGAGGTGGCCGGCATCGGCGGCGTGTCCCTGCCCGTCGAGGTGGCCGCCATCGACACCATCCCCTCCGTCACGGACGCCCCCGAGCGGAGCCTCTCGATCGTCGCCCGCGTGCAGGTCCCTCTGGCCCAGGTCTACCTGGGGGAGGAGGTCCTGTGCGACACCCTGGACCGCTGCCGCGACGTGAGCCTCTACCTCCTGGAGCACGCGGCCGCCTGGCTGGGCGACGACGGGTACTGAGGCCCGGACGTGCGGGAGGAGGACGAGGCGTGCGCATCACCGAGCTGCTCGACATCCTGCGCGACTACCCCCAGGACTGGGAGGTCGAGTTGGTCGTCGTCGCCCCGGTCGACGACGACGATGAGGACATCACGGTCGAGCGCTACACGGTCGACGGCGTCCTCCCGTGGACAGGCGATGGCGACGAGAAGCTGCTGTGGCTGGTCGGTGGCGAGGACGACAACGTCGATGCCTTCCGCGACGCCATGGACGACTGACCGCCCCACGGAGCGCCGATGACCGAGCCACAGCGCGACGTTCCGCCGGGCCTGCGCGAGCAACTCGACCTGGCCCACGCCGGACTGGTCACGTTCGGCCATCGTCCGTTCCTCAGCGAGCCCGAACAGCTCGACTCGTGGCAACCCGATGTGGCCGTCGTCGGTGCTCCCTTCGACGTCAGCACCACCAACCGGCCGGGGGCCCGCTTCGGCCCGCGTGCGATCCGCAGCCAGGCCTACGAGCCCGGCACCTACCACCTCGATCTGGGCATCGAGATCTTCGACTGGCTGGAGGTCGTCGACTACGGCGACGCGCACTGCCCGCACGGCCAGACCGAGGCCAGTCACGCCAACATCCGGGCCCGGGTCGGCGACGTGGCCAGCCGGGGCATCGTTCCCGTGATCCTCGGCGGCGACCACTCCATCACCTGGCCGGCCGCCACGGCGGTGGCGGACCGCTACGGCTTCGGCAACGTCGGGATCGTCCACTTCGACGCGCACGCCGACACGGCCGACATCATCGACGGCAACCTGGCCTCGCACGGCACCCCGATGCGGCGGCTCATCGAGTCCGGGGCGGTGCTCGGTCGCAACTTCGTCCAGGTGGGTCTCCGGGGCTACTGGCCTCCGCAGAAGACCTTCGAGTGGATGCAGGAGCAGGGCATGCGCTGGCACCTCATGCACGAGGTGTGGCAGCGGGGGATGGCCGCCGTCATCGAGGATGCGGTCTCCGAGGCCCTGGAGGGCGCCGACCACCTGTACATCAGCGTCGACATCGACGTGCTCGATCCCGGCTTCGCTCCTGGCACCGGCACGCCGGAGCCCGGTGGGCTCACCCCCGCCGACCTGCTGCGCACGGTCCGCGCCCTGGCCATGCGAGCGAACATGGTGGCCATGGACGTGGTCGAGGTGGCGCCGGCCTACGACGTCAGCGACAACACCGTCAACAACGCGCATCGCGTCGTGTTCGAGGCACTCGCCGGCATGGCCTGGAGGCGGCGGGAGGCGGCCGGCGGCGCGGCGGGACCTCCTGCCCTCCCCCACTGATCGACCGGGATCGGCGGGCGATCAGCGGCGGCGTTGCTCGGCGTCGTCGAGCGCCGGCGGCCGGTATCCGCCGTCTGCGGGGTTGAGGTTGACGCCCGGCGGCACGAGCGCGTCGATGCGGTCGAGCACCTCCGCCGGCAGGCGGGTGTCTGCACCGTCCAGCACCGAGGTGAGCTGCTCCAGCGTCCGCGGGCCGATGATGGCCGAGGTGACCGCCGGATGCTCCAGGACGAACGCGTGAGCGAGATCGACGAGCCGCACGCCCGCCTCGTCGGCCAGCGCTGCCAGCGCCTCGACCACGGCCATCTTCTGCTCGTGGATGGGTCCGCCGAAGTCGAAGTGTTCCGGTTCTCGAGCGGCCCGGGACGCCTCGGGCGCCGCACCGTCCCGGTACTTGCCGGTCAGCCACCCACCGTTGAGCGGAGCCCACACCAGCACCCCCAGCCCGTAGCGCTGGCACGTCGGCAGCACCGCCCCCTCGATCTCCCGGGCGAGGATGGAGTACGGCGGCTGCTCGGTGGTCGGCCGCACGTGGCCCCGGCGCTGCGCCGTCCACTGCGCTTCGACCAGCAGCTCGGCCGGGAACGTGGAGGTGCCGAAGGCCCGGATCTTGCCGGCGTGCACCAGGTCGGAGAGGGCGCCGAGGGTTTCGTCGAGGTCGGTGGTCGGATCCGGACGGTGCACCTGGTACAGGTCGATCCATTCCGTGTCCAGGCGGCGCAGGCTGGCCTCCACCGCCCGGATGATCCAGCGTCGGGATCCGCCCCGGTGGTTGGGGTCTTCGCTCATGGCGTTGAAGAACTTGGTGGCGAGGATGACGTCGTCCCGGCGGCCCTGGAGCGCTCGGCCCAGGATCTCCTCCGACTCGCCGAACGCGTACACGTCGGCCGTGTCGACGAAGTTGACGCCGGCGTCGAGCGCTGCGTGGACGATGGCCAGGCACTCGTCGTGGTCGCGGTTGCCCCATGCGCCGAGCACCATGGTGCCCAGGCAGAACGTGCTGACCTGCATGCCCGTCGGGCCGAGAGTGCGATGCTCCATGGCGCCCGATCCTGCCAGAGCCGCCAGCGCGCCCGTCTCAGGCGCTGAGCCGCACCGCCGGCGGATGGTGGTGGTCGTGGGCGTGCCCGCTCGTGCCGTGGGCCGCGCTCCGCCCGCGGAGTGCCGCCGACACGGCCCACGCCACGAAGGCCAGCGTCACGACGAGGAAGCTGGGCGGCAGGTTGAACATGGCGGCCAGCGCCAGGCCGACCCAGACGCAGCCGCACCCGATCGCCGCGCCCGCGCCGGCAACGAGCGCGGGCCGCGCCGTCCATAGGAGGGCCGT
>DASTFY010000239.1:0-6095 GCA_035719525.1 Acidimicrobiales bacterium | reverse complement strand
TGTCGGCCTCGAGAGCGTCGAGCGCCAGCGACAGGTTGTCGGGCACATGGCGCTCCGTGCTGGCCTGCTCGAAGGCGGCGAGCGTCTCGGCGGGCGGAGGGGTGAGACCCTGCTCGAAGCCGAGCCGAGCGGCCTGGAGCACGGCGGCCGTCGCCAGATACGGGTTGGCCGCTCCGTCGGGCATGCGGTGCTCGAGCCGGGTGGCCTTGCCCCGTTCCGCCGGCACCCGCACGGTGCAGGACCGGTGGTCCTTTCCCCAGTTGGCCCAGTAGCCCGAGAGCTGCCCCGGGCGCAGCCGCTTGTAGGCGTTGACCGTGGGCGCGCAGATGGCGGCCATACCCTCGTGATGCTCGAGCAGCCCGGCGATGCAGGCGCGGGCGGTCGCTGACAGGCCATCGGGGTCCGAAGTGTCCTCCATGGCGTTGCGGCCGGACTCGTCCCGTAAGGAGAGGTTCACGTGCAGGCCGCTACCTCCCCGGTCGCCGAACGGCTTGCCCATGTACGTCAGCAGGAGCCCCTTCGACGACGCCAGCTCGCGGGCCAGCACCTTGAACAGGAAGGCGTTGTCGACCGAGCGCAGGGCGTCGGTGTAGCTGAGCGTCAACTCGAACTGCGGCGTCTCGTACTCCGAGTTGATCGACTCGATCGGCAGGCCGACGGCGTCGGCGGTCGTCATCAGGTCGTCGATCAGCCCGACCGGATCGACACTGCGCCCGGTGCCGTAGACGAAGGCCCCCGGCGTGCTCCACTCCTGCCAGGACCCGTGCCCGTCGGGCTCGAGCACGAAGGCTTCGAGCTCGATGCCGACCATGGGCTCGAAACCGAGTGCCCGCCAGTCGGCGATGGCGGCCTTCAGCACGTTGCGGGGCGAGATGGCCAGCGGCTCGTCGGCGAACGAGAGGTCACCGACGACGACCCCCGTGCCGTGCTCCCACCCGGGTCGCACGTCGTCCATCTCGAAGGTCAGCCTCATGTCCGGGTTGCCCTCGAGCAGCATCGCTCCCGGCGCCGGCACCATGGTCCGGTCGAAGTCGAGAGCGAAAAGCGTGATGCAGTTGTGCGTCCCCTCCGCCGCCGAGCGGATCGGCAGGTACTTCCCTCGGGCCAGCCCGTGATGGTCGGGGAACAGCACGCGGACCCGCGAGAAGTCGAGCGGTGCGGCGGCTGGGTTGGCCATGTCAGTCGTGCTCCTCGAGGAACTCGGCGATGCAAGCGTTGACCAGTTCGGGTCGTTCCAGGTTGCTGAGATGCCCCGCGCCCTCGATGACGGCGAGCCGGGCGTTGGGAAGGACGTCCGCCAGGTAGCGGCTGTAGGGCAGCGGTGTCTCGGTGTCGAGCTGGCCGACGATCACCAGCGTCGGTGCCGTGATGGCGTCGAGGCGGCCACGGAGGTCGTGGGTGGGTAGGCAGCGCACGGCCTGCTCGAAGGCGGCGGGGCCGATGCGGGCCATCGCACCCGTGGCGCCGGCGACGACGTCGGGACCGGTGCCGGGAGCGACGATGGCGGTGATCACCTCCGGGGCCACCGTGGCCAGCGTCGCGCCGGCCCACAGTGGGCGCAGGCGATGGTCGACCCACTCCTGCGGATCGGTCGTGCCGTCGAAGCCGAACGCGGGGCTGCTGTCCAGCAGCACGAGCGACCGCACCACGTCGGGATGCGCCAGCGCGAGGTGTTGGGCGATCATCCCGCCCATCGACAGCCCGAGCACGTGGCTGGGTGCGGCACCGGTCGAGCACAGCCATTCAGCGGCGGCATCAGCGAGGGCGGCGAAGGTCATGGACGGCAGCGGAGTGCTCGCGCCGTATCCCGGCATGTCCCAGGCCAGGCACCGGCGCGCCGCCGCGAGTGCCGCGAGCTGCGGCTCCCACGCCGTCCGGCTGCCCCCGAGCCCGTGGAGGAACGCGGCGGGAACGACAGCCGAACCGGCCGAACCGGCCGTCCCGCCTGCCTCCCGCCACGCCACCGGCTCCACGTCGACGTCACGGGCCGCGACGTCGCGCCGCTCGTCGACGGGGGCCTCACCCATGCGGCGCGAGCCTAGGCGTCGGCGCGATCGTTCGGGGCCGAACGATACTGTCGGCGATCGATGGCCGGACCCTTCAGCAGTACGGACCGCGCCGACCTGCGCCAGGCCGAGCACGATGTCCGAAGAGCGCTCGGCCAGCTTCCGCTCGACTTCCGATCGCTGCTGGCGGTGTCCAACATCTTCCGGGCGGCCACCGCGGTACGGAACCACATGGAGTCCACGGTGCTGGCCAAGGAGCGGCTGTCGTGGAGCGCGTTCGTGGTCCTGTTCGTGCTCCGGGTCTGGGGACCACAGGAGTCCCACAGCCTGGCGAAGGAGGCGGGCATCACCGGAGGCACGCTGACGGGCGTGATGAAGTCGCTGGAGGAGCGGGGGCTGGCCCGCCGCCAGGCGCACGCCACCGACGGCCGCCGGGTGGTGGTCAATGCCACGGCGACGGGCCGGCGAGCCGTGGATCGGATCATGCCCCGCTTCAACGAGCACGAAGCGCTCGTGACGAGGGACCTGAGCGACGCCGAGTCGGACCAGCTGGCCCACATCCTGCGCAAGGTGCTGCGCACCGTCGACGAGGTCGACGCGCGTGGGTGAGATCGTCGGCGCGGCCATCGTCTCCCACGTCCCGCCGATCGTGATGCCCGAGCCCCTCAGGAGGGAGCTGAACGAGGGCCGGGACTTCTCGCTGGTGGACGGGCTGCACCGCATGAAGCGGGAGTGCCTCGACCGGCTCCGCCCGGACACCATCGTCGTGTTCGACACCCACTGGTTCACGACCTTCGAGCACGTGGTGAGCGCGCACGAGCGCCGAACGGGCCACTTCACCAGCGATGAGCTGCCTCGCGGCATGGCCGGCGTGCCCTACGACGTCGTGGGCGACCCGGAGCTGGCCGACGCCATCGCCGCGCAGGCCGCGGGGCGGGACGACGCCTGGATCCACGCCACGCGGGATCCGTACATCGCCATCCACTACCCGACCGTCAACCTGCTGCCCTTCCTCCAGGACGGGCAGCGCTGGGTCGGTGTGGGCATCTGCCAGACCGCCATGGCCGAGGACTTCCTGCTGTTCGGAGCCCTACTCGCCCAGGCAGTGGCCGGGCTCGACCGCCGCGTCGTGCTCCTGGGCTCCGGCGGGCTCTCGCACCGCTTCTGGCCGCTCCGCGAGTTGCGCGCGCACGAGGCGGCCGACCCCGACCACATCATCACCCCGGCGGCCCGGGCCGCGGACGAGGAGCTGATCTCCCGGCTGGGGCGGGGCGAGCACTCCGCCGTTCTGGCGGACTATCCCGCCTACCGTGTGCACGCGCCCGAGGGGCGCTTCGGGCACTACTTGATGCTGGTGGGCGCCATCGGCGGCGCCGATTGCCGGGCCCGCGCGGTCCGCTACAGCGACTACGAATCGGCTGCCGGTACGGGCCAGGTGCATCTCTGGTTCGACCGGCCTGAGGGAGGATGGACGGCATGAAGCTGGCGAACCTGGGAGGACGGGCCACCGTCGTCGTCGAGGATGCGGAGGGCCAGGCCCGAGCACTCGATGTCGAAGAGGCCAGCGGCGGGGCGTTGGGCGCCGACCCGATGCTGCTGTCCGATCTGGCGCACCATGACGTGCTGCGCGAGCTGGCCGACGAGGTCGAAGCCGAGTCGCAGCCCGTGTTGGACCAGGCCCGGCTCGGTCCGCCGGTCCCGCGGCCACCGAAGGGCTTCGGCGTGGCGCTCAACTACCGGTCCCACGCGCTGGAGTCGGGCCGTGAGCTGCCGTCGGAGCCGCACCTGTTCGGGAAGACCGAGAACTCGGTGTGCGGCCCATTCGACGAGATCATCGTGCCCGCCGGGCGCTCGAAGATCGACTACGAGGCCGAGCTGGTCATCGTCTTCGGCCGGCGCTGCCGTGCCGTGGACGAGAGCGATGCCTGGGGGTGCCTGGCCGGCGTCACCTGTGGCCAGGACGTGTCCGACCGAGCCGAGCAGTTCCGCCCGCCGGTGAAGCAGTTCACCATCGCCAAGACCTACGACACGTTTGGGCCGATCGGCCCCTATCTCGTGACCGCCGACGAGCTCCCCGACCCCGACGGCTTGGAGATCGAAGGTCGGTTGAACGGCGAGGTCATGCAGCATGGCAACACCGACGACCTGATCTTCTCCGTCCCCGCGCTCGTGGCGTGGCTCTCGCGGTACATCACCTTCCGCCCCGGTGATCTCATCTGGACCGGCACTCCGGGCGGGGTGGGGGAGGCTCGGACGCCGCCGGTCTACCTGGGTGCCGGTGACGTACTCGAGACGGAGATCGCCGGCATCGGGGTCATGCGCAACCCGGTGGTGGTCAAGTGAAGGTCGTCAACCACGGAGACGCCGCGCATCAGTACCCCGGGCGCTTCACCGGTGAGGTCGAGCTGGCGATGCTTCACTCTGCAACCACCGACGGCCAGCCCGACGTCGCCATGGTCCACTTCCAGGACGGTGCGGTCACCCACTGGCACCGGCACCCCGGCGGCCAGCACCTCTTCGTGCACTCCGGCCATGGCCGCGTCGGCACGGAGCTCGACGGCGAGGTGCGCCTTGCCCCCGGCACGCTGGTGGTCACCCCGGCCGGCGAGCGGCACTGGCACGGCGCCGCCAGCGACGGAGATGCCGCCATCCTCGCCATCACCTGGGGCACCACCCAATGGGAGGACGAAGCCCCGCCGGTCTGATGGTCCCCGCCGAGGTCGACGTCGCCATCGTGGGCTTCGGTCCCACCGGGGCCACGCTGGCCAACGCCTGCGGGCGGCTCGGGTTGCGCACCCTGGTCTACGAGCGCTCCCACGCGCCCTACCCCTTGCCGCGCGCCTGCCACCTCGACGCGGAGATCGCGCGGGTCTTCCAGGACCTGGGCTTCGAGCCCGAGCTGGCCTCGCTGGTGACGCCGTCGGCGGGGATGGAATACGTCGGGCCCGGCGCCACGCACCTGTTCAGCTTCGAGGGGTTCGAGCGAGAGCAACTCCTGGGCTGGCCCGAGGACCTGGTGTTCATCCAGCCGGACATCGACCGGATGCTGCGGCGGGGCGTCGATCGCTACCCGACCGTAGAGGTGCACCTCGGTGCCGCCGCGCCCCCCGTGACGGCCGTCCCGGCGCGCTTCGTCGTCGCCTGCGACGGGGCGGGCAGCGATGTGCGGCGCGAGCTCGGCGTCCCGCAACGGGACCTCGGCTTCGACGAGGAATGGCTGGTGGTCGACGTGATGCTGCGCCGGCCGGTGCCCTTGCCGAGGATCATCCAGCAGGTGTGCGATCCGGCCCGGCTCGCCACCTTCGTCCCCTCGCACGGGCCGCACCGGAGGTGGGAGCTCCGCATCAACGAGGGGGACGACCCGGGCGACCTGGCCCGGCCCGAACGGGTGTGGTCCCTGCTCGCGCCGTGGGGCGTCGGCCCCGACGATGCCGAGCTGGTACGGGCGGTGCCGTACCGCTTCCACGCCGTAGTGGCCGAACGATGGCGGGCCGGACGGGTGTTCCTCGCCGGCGACGCCGCCCACCAGATGCCGCCGTTCATGGGCCAGGGCCTGTGCTCCGGCGTCCGCGATGCGGTGAACCTGGCCTGGAAGCTGGCCGCCGTCGTGCGGGGCGAGGCCGGCCAAGCGCTCCTCGACACCTACGAGACGGAGCGCCGGCCCCATGCCGAGGCTGTCATCGAGCTGTCGATCCAGGCCGGCCGCCTGCTCGGCCAGCTCGCGGCCGCCTTGGCCGCCGGCCGCCCGCTGCCCCTGCCGGAGCCGTCCGTGCCCGATCCGACCCGGTGGTCGCGTCTCCCGGGCCTCAACCTCGGAGGGCGGTTCCCCATCGGCCATCTGGTGCCGCAACCCTGGGTGAGCGGAAGGCGTCTCGACGAGCTGCTCGGCGACGGATGGGCGGTCGTGGCCCGAGTCGAGGTCCCGACCCCAGCCGGTGTCCCATTGGTTCTCTGCCCGAACGCGACCTACGGACACGAGGCGGTGCTCGTCCGGCCCGACCGGTACATCGCCGGCGTCGCCGACCCCGAGGGATTCACGGCCCTGCCGCTCCCGCGTTGACCACGGTCCTCACCGGGTTGACCATCGGA
>DASTFY010000238.1:0-3344 GCA_035719525.1 Acidimicrobiales bacterium | reverse complement strand
GGCGAGGTATTCCGCGTAGTGGAGCACCGTCAGGGTGTCCATGTCGGCCCCGAGGCGCAGCACCTTGCCGCCGTACTGCACGAGGCGCTCCAGCGGTGAGCCGGGGCCGTAGTAGTCGTCCCACGGCACGTCGGCGACGAGGGCGGCGGCCAGGGGCCCGCGGGCGCCGAAGCGGCCCTCGGGATGATCGCTCACGAGGGTTCCGGTCCGCTGGCGGAACACCTCGGCCAGGACGCCCATGTCGGGGTCCGCCGGCGTCGTCCGGTCGTCGAACGGCACGGCGTCGCTCAGCAGAGCCGGGCGCTCTGCCTCCGGCCGATCGTTGACCCAGGCCAGGTCGTCGCGGGCGCCGAGCACCATGAGCACCGTGCCGCCGGCACCCACGGCGGCGTCCAGGGCGTCGATCACCCCATCGGCCCCACCGCTCACGGGGCCGATGCGCCGCAGGGAGGCGTGGACCATGACCAGGTCCCCCGGGCGCACGCCCAACACCCGCAGCTGGGCGCACAGCATCGAGGGGCTGGCTTCCACGCCGCCAGCCTGGCACCACCGGCAACGCCGATGTCAGCCTGCCGAAGCGCCCAGGGTGAAGGAGTCCATCGACAAGGAGCCGAAGGCGTAGCCCTCGACCAGCGGGCGGCAAGGCTCACCAGCCGCCATGGCCAGGCCGGCCAGGTACACGACGGGGAGGAAGTGGTCCGGCGTGGGCACGGCGGAGGGATAGTCCGGGTGGCTGTCCAGGCGGGCCACGTCGGACGGGTCGCCGTCGGTCAGGCAGGCCGCCACGGCGCGGCCGAACCGCTGGGCCCAGTCGTACCCGGCGTCGGCCCGGCTCCAGTCGATGCGGCCCAGGTGATGGACCGTGTTGCCGCTGGCCATGATCAGCACGCCCCGCTCCCGCAGTGGCGCCAACCGGGTGCCGAGGTCCAGGTGGTAGGCCAGCGGCTTGCTGGCATCGACCGAGAGCTGCACGACCGGGATGTCGGCCTCGGGGGCGACGTGCACCAGCACCGACCAGGTGCCGTGGTCGATCCCCCAGCTGTCTTCGTCCAGCCCGACCCACAGCGGGTCCGCCAGGGTGCGCACCTCGTGGGCCAGCTCGACCGAGCCCGGGGCGGGGTACTGGACCGCGAACAGCTCCGGGGGGAAGCCGAAGAAGTCGTGGATGGTCCGGGGGTCGGCCATGGCCGTCACCGCGGTGGCGTTTATGTACCAGTGCGCGGAAACGGAAAGGATGGCGCGCGGCGGGGGCAGGCTGCCGTGGACGAAGCGCTCACCGAAGGCCCGCCACGCCTCCGTGTAGCGGTTGGTCTCGACCGCGTTCATGGGCGTGCCGTGCCCGAAGAAGGCCGCCGGCATCCGCGAAGTGGACTCGCCGGCCATCGCCCGCAGGGTACCGGTCCTGCGAACCTGCCCTGCCGGCGCCGCGCTCCGCCCCGAGGCAAGGCCTCCGGACGGTGTCGCATGGCGGCGCGACTACCGTGACCCAGCGGGCGCCCGAACGGAGGGAACGAGGGATGAGGTTGGTCCGGCACTTGGTCGTCACGGGGATGCTCGGCGCGATGCTCGCCGTGGCGGCCACCCAGGAGGTACGAGCCCAGGCCACCTGTCCCGGGAACAACGTGATCGACGTGGCCCCGTACACCTGTGTGGCGACCAGGGTCATCACCGGTATCACCTTCACGGTGACCCTCAACGTCGACGCCACCGGCCGGGCCGTCGTCGACTATGTGATGGACCCGGTCCAGCAGGCCGACGTGCCCATCGGGGTCGACAGCTACACCGACATCTCCTCCCCTCCCCGCCAGTTCATCACCGGGGTCATCCCGGCCGGCCAGACCACGGCGCAGCTCGTGGTGCCTCGCATCGAGTGCGGCCAGCTCGACATGAAGGCCGTGTTCGTCACGCCCCCCGGCCAGCCCGAAGGCAGGATCGCCGGTCCGATGGTCACCTGGGGGGACGTGTGCCAGGTCGCTCCGACGACCACCGCGGCGGCGCCGACGAGCGCCGCACCGGCGACGGTGAGCCCCACTATCCCGGCTACGGGAGCGGGCGGGGTCGTCCCGTGGATGTGGGCGGTGCCGGCCATCGCGGTCGCGGCCGCCCTGCTGCTTATCTCCAGGCGCCGCGCCGCGGCCGGCGGACCCACGGCACCCACGACGGGAGGCCATCGGTTGGCGCAGCACGACATCGAGGTGATCTTGATGCGCGAGCTGGCCAGCCACCTGGCCATGGCCGTATTCGTGGTCGACCCGTCGGGAGAGCTCGTGTTCTACAACGAGCCCGCTGAGCTCTTGCTCGGCACCCGCTTCGACGAGACCGGCCCCATGCTCATGGACGACTGGTCGAGCGTGTTCGAGCCCAGTGACGAGCAGGGTCATCGCCTGGAGCCGGAGCGGCTGCCCCTCGTCATCGCCGTGGAGGAGGGCCGCCCGGCCCACGGGCGCTTCTTCATCCGGGGGCTGGACGGCGCCCGACGCCAGCTCGAGGTAACCGCCATCCCGCTCCTCGGACAGTCGGGCCGGCGGCTCGGGGCCGCCGCGGTCTTCTGGGAGGCGACCGAATGAAGGCCACGTTCTGGGGCACCCGGGGCTCGCTGGCCACCCCGGGCGTGGAGACCGTGGCCTATGGCGGCAACACGTCGTGCGTTCAGGTGGTCAACGAAACCGGGAATGTGCTCGTCCTCGACGCCGGCACCGGCATCCGGCGCTTGGGCGTCACGATCCCCGAGGACACGCCGCGGGTCGACGTCCTGCTCTCCCACCTCCACATGGACCACATCCAGGGGCTCGGTTTCTTCGACTGCCTGTACCGCGAGGGCTTCGAGGTCCACATCTGGGGCCCGGCTTCCACCACCATGGGACTGCGGGCCCGGCTCAGCCGGTATCTCTCGCCCCCGCTGTTCCCGGTGCGCCTGCGTGATCTGCCCTGCGAGCTCACGCTCCACGACGTACCCCTCGGTCGCTACGAGATCCCTGGCTTCGTCGTGCACTCGGCGCTGGTGTCCCATCCGGCGCCGACCGTCGGGTACCGGCTGGAGGCCGACGGCGTGACGCTGGCGTACCTGTCCGACCACGAGCCCGCACTCGGCGTCCGCGAGTTCCCCGGGCCTGCGGAGTGGACCTCGGGGTTCGACCTGGCCGCGGCGGCCGACCTGCTGATCCACGACGCGCAGTACACCGACGCCGAGTACCAAACGCGCGTGGGATGGGGCCACAGCGCCATCTCCCACGCCGTGGCGTTCGTGGCGGCCGTCGGCGCCCGCACCTTCGTCCCGTTCCACTATGACCCCACCCACGACGACACCCTGCTCGACCGCCTGTACGCCTCCGCCGCCGAGGAGT
>DASTFY010000237.1:0-6154 GCA_035719525.1 Acidimicrobiales bacterium | reverse complement strand
TGGACGCCCTGCAGGGCTACGCCGAGGCGGTCCACCGGGAAGCCGTAAGCGTGCTGGGCCAACTGGGGGATTCCGACCTGGCGCGAGTGCCACCGGTCGAGCAGCGCCTGACCGACCTGGGTGGCGTCGCCTTCGCCGACGCTCCGTGGCTCCATGCCATGTGGGCCGAGAAGCCCGGTGCCTGGTTCGTGCGTTGGGAGTTGATCGGCCACGCGCAGGGCCATGTCGGCGAGATGGTGAGCGTGCGCGACCGCCTGGGCCACCGACCGTTCTGACGCCCTGACGGGCTCAGCCGCTCGGGCTGCAGGAGCGCTCCGTCACCGTGAGCCGCGAGCCAGGGCCTACGCCGAGCGCCTCCAGATCGCCTAGAGGCACCTCGAGGCCGTCAGCGTAGGGCCCGGCCGCGTCGTACAAGGGACAGGACACGCCGGCCGCGCAGGGGTCCATGTCGATGGCCGACACGAACTCGCCCGCCCCGGTGAAGAACCCGAGTGACAGGGGCAGGACGGTGTCCCGCATCCAGAACGAGCTCGACTGCTCCGTGCCGAAGCGGAACAGCATGCCCGCGGCACCTCCGAGCGAGTTGGCCTTCATCAGGCCCCGCTGGCGCTCGGCGGCGCTATCGGCCAGCCAGACGCAGAACGACTCGGTGGACCCATCGGGCGCGGTGACCTCGATGATGACGGCCGAGAAACCTTCGGGGACGACCGTCGACGAGCTCGCCGACGATTGAGGCACGGGCGGGAACGCCGGCGTACTCGACTCCTCCTCGCTCGGTGCGCCGCTGCAGCCCGCCAGGAGGACGCCGATGGCCACAGGCCGGAGCCAACCCACCGGATGAACCGTAGCGTCAGGCCACGCGAGCGGCGAGGGTGGGCCGGGCCCGCTCAGCCAGTCGCCCCGCCGGTGGCCCCATCCACCACCGGCGACCGCCGAGCCGGCCTCCCCCCGAGGGGAAGCACCCGCAACAGATGGTGCCAGGAGCAGCTCGGACAGGCCTCGACCACATACGCCGAGTACTGCTCGGAGCGCCGGTGGAGCTGCTGGAGCTCGCTGGTGGTCGTCACGCAGCGGCCGTGGGCGGGAAGGCGCGGGCCGAAGGCGTAGGTCACGAGGACCAGCTTTTCCTCCGCGCAGATCGGGCAGTCGCTGGTGGTGGGCCGGCCGACCGAGCGAGCGGCCCGGATCAGCTCCGGGTGCGCGTCGCAGACCTGATGGCGAGCGAGGCGTCCCTTGCGGTACTCGGCGATGAGGGCCCGCCGCGCCAGGCGGTGGTCCACCACACCTGGCCCGCCCCGGCGCAACCATGTCGGCTCCATCGCCATGGCCCGCGAGGGTAGCGGTCGGCCCAGTGGGCCGCGGACGGCAACGTCGTGCTGCACGCCGCCGGGCCGGCGGGGCGAGGTGTCAGCGCCGGCGACGGCGCCATCCGGGCGCCAGCAGCAGGGTCCCGGCCGCGACAACCACCAGCGCAGCCCAGGTCAATGGTGAGGTGGAGGTGCCGACCGACGGGAGGATCACGGCTGGATCAGCCGCGGTCCCGAAGTAGTTCGCCGCGTCGGTCGCGGTGACCGCATCTTCGAGCGCGTCGAGCCCGCTGAACGTGGCCACGTTGGTGTACTGCCCGGGGACGGCGATCCCGGTCGCCTCGTAAGTCCAGGTCTCACCGGGATCGATGTCGGTGTTGGCGTTCGTGTCGCCGCCGACGAAAGAGGGTGTGACCCCCTGGTCGTCAACGATCGTGGGCGACTTGATCGCCACGTTGCCGGTGTTGGTGACGTTGTAGGTCCACGTGACCGGCGTGCCCTCGGGGATCTCCGGCCCCGGGGCCGTGTCGGCGTCGACGCCGTCGACGAGTTTCTCCAGCACGACCGCAGTGGTGACGCCGAAGTAGTGCGACGGGTTCGAGTCCGACACCGTGCCCCCGGTGGCGGCCGTCGCCGTGACCGACCCGACGTTGTCGTACTGCCCGATCGCCGCGGTGCTCGTCGCGAGGCAGGACATCTGCTCCGTCGGGACCAGCGCATCCTTCGGACACGTGATGGAAACACCCTTGTCGTCCGTGACGGTCACGCCGGTGAGTGGACTGGTGCCCGTGTTGACCACGAGGTACCCCCACTCGACCGGTGCACCGACCCGGATCAGGGGACCAGGTGGGAGCGCGGCTCCGACGCCGTTCGTCGTCTTGATGATCTGGATGGACGGGTCCGCGCCGAAGTAGCTCGAAGGATCGTCCCCCTGGACGGTAAGTCCGAGTGGTGTGTCACCGAACGCGGTCGCGAGGTTGGTGTACTGATCGGGTTCGGCGACGCCCTGCCCGGTGCACGTCATCGACTCGGCCGGCACCAACGCGCTCTTCGGGCAGGTCACGGCCACGCCGCGGGAGTCATCGACGCGAACGTTGGTCAGGTCGGTGTTACCGGTGTTGCGGACCTGGTAGGTCCAGGTGACAGGACCGCCGACAGGAACGAACGGCCCCGGCGGTTCGTTCGCATCCTGGCCATTGGTGAGCTTCACGACCGCGATGCCCCCCAACACCCCGAAGTAGTGGGAGGGGTCGCTGGCGGTGACCGTCGTCCCAGAAGGGGTCGTACCGATGACCGTGCCGACGTTCATGTACTGGCCCGCGGCCGCGACGCCGAGCGCGTGACAGGTCACGGATCAGCGCGCGTCGTGGCTGGCGTGACGCCCCCCACGCGTTGCCATCCCAGGGGAACAGTGATAGATATATCGACCCGATACATCGAATGCTCATGAACGATCTCGCCATCCTCGGGCTCCTGCGGGAGCAGGATCTGCACGGCTACGAGCTGCGCAAGCGCATCACCGACCTGGTCGGCATCCGCCCGGCCGTGTCCTACGGCGCGCTTTACCCCGCGCTCACACGGCTGGAGGCGGCGGGGGCGGTCACGGCCGTCGACGGGAACACCGTGGCCGAGGCAGCCCTGCCGACCACCGGGTCGCTGGCAGGCGAGGCCGCGGCCTTCTTCGCCCGTCAGCGCGCGGGGCGCCCCGCTGCCCCACGCACCGGCCGGGCCCGGAAGGCGTACGGCCTGACCGAAGCGGGCCAGCGGCTGCTCATCGACCTGATCGAGGATCCGGCCACTGACGACCGCGTCTTCGCCCTCAAGGTGGCGTTCTGCCGCTACCTACCACCGCCTCGGCGACTCGAGCTTTTCGAACGCCGCCGAGCCACCCTCGCCGGCCGCCTGGCCGGAGAACGGTCCAATCGGCGCAAGGTCGCCGAGCGGTTGGACCTCTACCTGCGCTCCCTGCGGGAGCACGACCACCGCACCATCCAGCATGACATCGCCTGGCTCGACGAGCTGATCGCCAACGAGCGCGCCGCGCTCACCGCGACCGGACCGAGCCGGGAGGAGGACAGCACGCCATGACCGCAAGCACTGGGACCATCCGTCTCGCCATCGCCGGCGTCGGGAACTGCGCCAGCTCCCTGGTGCAAGGCCTCGAGTACTACAAGGACGCTGACCCCGACGAGCCTGTGCCCGGCCTCATGCACGTCGTGCTCGGTGGCTACCACGTCCGCGACGTCGAGGTCGTCGCCGCGTTCGACGTCGATGCCACCAAGGTCGGCCTGGACGTGGGCAAGGCCATTCTCGCCGGACACAACAACACGGTGCGCTTTGCCGACGTTGCCGATCTGGGCGTCCCCGTGCTGCGCGGCCCGACCCTGGACGGCCTGGGCAAGTACTACCGCCAGATGGTCGAGGAGTCCCCGGCCGAGGCCGTCGACGTGGCCCAGGCGCTGCGCGACGCCCGGGCCGACGTGCTCGTGTCGTATCTGCCGGTCGGCTCCGAGCAGGCCCAGAAGCACTACGCACAGGCCTGCCTGGACGCCGGCGTGGCGTTCGTCAACGCCATCCCGGTCTTCATCGCGTCGGACCCTGAATGGGCCACAAAGTTCGAGACGGCCGGCGTGCCGATCGTCGGCGACGACATCAAGAGCCAGGTCGGCGCCACCATCGTTCACCGCATCCTGGCCCGGCTGTTCGAGGACCGGGGCATGGTCCTCGACCGCACCTACCAGCTCAACGTCGGCGGCAACATGGACTTCAAGAACATGCTCGAGCGCGAACGGCTGGAGTCCAAGAAGATCTCCAAGACCCAGTCGGTCACCAGCCAGATCGACCACGGCATCGAGGCCGACGACGTCCACATCGGCCCGTCGGATCACGTGCCGTGGTTGGAAGATCGCAAGTGGGCCTACATCCGCCTCGAGGGCCGCAACTTCGGTGACGTCCCGCTCAACGTCGAGCTGAAGCTCGAGGTCTGGGACTCGCCCAACTCGGCCGGCGTGATCATCGACGCGCTCCGCTGCGCCAAGATCGCCCAGGACCGCGGTATCGGCGGCCCCCTCCTCGGCCCGTCGGCCTACTTCATGAAGTCGCCGCCGGTGCAGTACCGCGACGAGGAGGCCCGGGAGATGGTCGAGGCCTTCGCCGCCGGAGCGGCCGACGCCACCGCCTGACTCACACCACCCGCACGCCGTCCTTCCACACCTGGCGGACCCTCGCGCCGAGGGTGGCCAGGTCGGACAGCGGGTCGCCCTCGACGAGGACCACATCGGCCCGCTTGCCGACGTCCACCGTGCCGAGATCGCGGTCCAGCCCCATGAGCTCGGCCGCGGTCTTCGTGGTCGCCACCAGCGCCTGGCTGGGGCTGAACCCGCAACCCACCATCAGCTGCAGCTCCCGCAGGTTCTGACCGTGGGGGACGACGCCGCTGTCGGTCCCCATCGCCACCTTCACCCCGGCCTCGATGGCGGCGCGGATAGAGGCGGCGTGGGTATCCATCACCATGATCGTCTTGTCGATCATCACCTGCGGTACCGGGATCCCGCGATCGCGCGCCTCCAGCACTCCATGCGGCGCCACCAGGGTGGGCACTAGATACGTCCCGCGATCGAGCATCATGCCGATGGCCTCGTCGTCGAGGTAGATCCCGTGCTCGATCGAGCGCACACCGTTGCGGACTGCGGCCTTGATGCCGTCGGTGGCCTGGGCATGGGCCATCACGAACAGGCCGGCGGCGGCGGCCTCCTCGGCCAACACCGCTAGCTCCGAGTCCCGGAAGTGGCCATGGCGAGGGTCGTCCCGGGGCGACAGCACGCCGCCGCTGGTGGCCACCTTGATCACGTCCGCCCCGGCCCGGACCAGCTCGCGCACGCGTCGCCGCATCTCGTCCGGCCCGTCGACGATGGGGCTGGGCACGCCGGGATAGGGCAGGGAGAACCGAGGCACGTGCGCTCCGCAGATCTCCCACGAGTCGGCGTGGCCGCCGGTCTGGCTGAGCATGCTGATCGAGATCTGCATGCGGGGACCGACGACCAGGCCTCGGTCCACCGCGGTCTTCATGCCCAGGTCGGCGCCCGCCGCGTCCCGCACCGTCGTCACGCCGGTGGCCAGAGTGAGCCGCATGTTCTCCATGGCTTCGTAGAAGTTGAGGGAGAACGGCGTCTGCTGCCAGCGCTGCGAGCTGATGTCCGTCGTGGCCAGGTGGACGTGGCAGTCGAACAGGCCGGGCAGGATCGTCATGCCCGCGCAGTCGACGGCGTCGTCGCCGTCGAGGCCCGGTGCGCCGACGGCCGAGATGCGCCCGTCCTCCACCACGACGTCCGCCTCAGCCGGAGCGGCGCCCGTCCCATCGAACAGCCGCCCACCGTGGAACACCATCCGCGTCACGCCGCGCACGGTATACCGATAGCGCGATCCACCAGCGGGGCTATCCACCGCGGGGCTCGCGGCGGGCGTCATCATGACGGCATGGTCAGTGCCATCTCTTACGGAACGGGCGTGCCGGACGAGAGCGACCTGCGGCTGTGCGGTGAAGTGAGCGGCAAGCGGGTGATCGAGCTGGGTGGTACCGGCAGCGCCATCGCCTTCGCCGAGCGCGGTGCTCGGGCCATGGCTGCCGCCGGCGTGGAGCAGGTCGAGGAGGGCCGAGAGCAGGCCGAGCAGGCCGGTGTGCGCGTCGAGTTCCATGCCGGCGACCTGGCCGACCTCGGCTTCGCCACGAGTGGCTCGGTCGACCTGGTGTTCTCGACCGCGCTGGCCGACGTGGACGATCTGGCCCGTGTGCTGCGTCAGGCCCACCGCGTGCTCCGGCCCGAAGCGTCCCTGGTGTTCTCGGTGCC
>DASTFY010000236.1:0-2553 GCA_035719525.1 Acidimicrobiales bacterium | reverse complement strand
GGGTGGGATCGGCCACCGGGAACGGCTCGTAGGCCAGGCTGCCCGGCTGTCCCAGCGACGCCCACAGCTCCTCGGCGAGGTGAGGGGTGACGGGCGCCATCATCAGCACGAGTGGTTCGGCCACCTCCCTGGGCACACCACCGGTGGCCACCCGGGTGAGATGGTTGTTCAGCTCGATCAGCTTCGCCACGGCGGTGTTGAAGTGCAGGGCCTCGTAGTCGGCTGCCACCGCGTCCATGGTGCGGTGCAGCAGCCGGAGTGTCTCGTCGTCCGCTGGCGCGTCCACCACTCTGATGGCACCGGTGCGCTCGTCGACCAGGTTGCGCCACAGTCGCTGGAGGAAGCGGTAGTAGCCCACGATGTCACGGGTGCTCCATGGCCGCGAAGTGTCGAAGGGCCCCATCGACATCTCGTAGAGGCGGAGTGTGTCGGCGCCGTAGTCGGCATAGATGTCGTCCGGCCCGACGGCGTTCTTCAGGCTCTTGCCCATCTTCCCCCACTCACGGACCACCGGCCGTCCCTGGTAGGAGAAGGTGCCGTCGGCGTGCGGCTCCACCTCCTCCGCCTCGACGTAGATCTCCCGCTCGTCCTTGTACGCCGCGGCCAGGATGTAGCCCTGGTTGAACAGGCGGCGGTAGGGCTCGCTGGAGGAGACGTGGCCCAGGTCGAACAGGACCTTGTGCCAGAGCCGGGCGTACAGGAGGTGCAGCACGGCGTGCTCGACGCCGCCCACGTAGAGGTCGACACCACCGGGGTCGCCGGGCGCGACCGGTCCCATCCAGTACCGCTCGACCTCGGGATCGACGAAGCGGTTCTCGTTGGTCGGATCCAGGTACCGCAGCTCGTACCAGCACGACCCGGCCCATTGCGGCATCACGTTGAGCTCGCGCTCGTATAGGCGCGGACCGTCGCCCAGGTCCAGCTCGGCGCAGGCCCACCACTCCACCCGGGAGAGGGGGAGCTCGGGCTCGGAGGTGGCATCGTCGGGATCGAGTGCTCTGGGCCGGAAGTCGTCGAGCGGCGGCAGGGTGACGGGCAGCATCGACTCCGGCAGCCCGATCGGGAGCCCGGTGTCGTCGTAGACGATCGGGAACGGCTCGCCCCAGTAGCGCTGCCGGCTGAACAACCAGTCGCGCAGCCGGTAGGTCGTGGTGGCCCGGCCGTGGCCGTTGGCCTCCAGCCACGACGCGATAGCGGCCTTGGCCTCCTCCACACTGAGGCCGTTGAGGTCCAACGTGGCGCTCGCGCTGTTGATGGCCGGGCCCTCGCCCAGATAGGCCCGTCCTTCCCAGTCGTCGGGCGGCTGCACGGTGCGGACGATGCGCAGCCCGTAGCGCTCCGCGAACTCCCAGTCCCTCTCGTCCTGGCCGGGCACGGCCATGACCGCGCCGGTGCCGTAGCCCATCAGCACGTAGTCGGCCACGAAGATCGGGATGAGGTCGCCGTTGGCGGGGTTGACGGCGAAGGATCCGGTGAAGACGCCGGTCTTCTCGCGGTCCTCGGCCTGGCGGGCCAGGTCGGTCTTGGCTGCCGCGGCCGCGCGGTACGCCGCGACCGCCGCCGCGGGCGTCGGGTGGAGGCCGGTCCACAGCGGGCGGGTCCGCTCGGGCCAGGCCGGAGCGGTGAGCGCGTCCACCATCGGATGCTCCGGCGCGAGGACCATGAACGTCGCCCCGAACAGCGTGTCTGCCCTGGTGGTGAACACCTCGATGGGGCCGGCGCCGGAGGTGAACGCCACGGTGGCCCCGTGGGAGCGCCCGATCCAGTTGCGCTGCATCGTCTTGATCGACTCGGGCCAGTCCAGCCGGTCCAGGTCATCGATGAGGCGGTCGGCGTAGGCCGTGATCCGCATCATCCACTGGCGCATGCTCCGGCGAAAGACCGGGTAGTTGCCGCGGTCGCTGCGACCTTCGGCGGTGACCTCCTCGTTGGCCAGGACGGTGCCCAGGCCGGGGCACCAGTTGACGGGCGCCTCGGCGATGTAGGCCAGCCGGTGGTCGTCGATCAGCCTGCGCTGCTCAACCGGAGTGAACTCGGCCCAAGGGCGTCCATCGGGAGTGGCACGCGTGCCCGCCGCGAGTTCCTCGCGCAGCTCGGCGATGGGGCGGGCCCGAGCCAGGTCGCGGTCGTACCAGGACTCGAAGATCTGCAGGAAGATCCACTGGGTCCAGCGGTAGTAGGACTCGTCGGTGGTCGAGACCGAACGCCTGGGGTCGTGCGCCAAGCCGAGCCGGCGGAGCTGCGCGCGGTAGTTGACGATGTTCTGCTCCGTCCGGACCTGCGGGTGGGTCCCGGTCTCGATGGCGTACTGCTCGGCGGGCAGGCCGAACGCGTCGTAGCCGAGGGCGTGCAGGACGTTGAAACCCTTCATCCGCCGGTACCGGCCGAAAACGTCGGTGCCGATGTAGCCGAGGGGATGGCCGACGTGCAGACCGGCGCCCGACGGGTACGGGAACATGTCGAGCAGGAACAGCTTCGGTCGCCCGCCGACCCGCTCAGGGTCGGCCAACGGTCCGGCCGGGTTGGGGGCCTCGAAGGTGTGCTCGGCGTCCC
>DASTFY010000235.1:0-2618 GCA_035719525.1 Acidimicrobiales bacterium | reverse complement strand
GGGGGAAGGGCCGCCTGTCGGAGGCCGATGTCGACGAGGTCCTGGCCGAGATCCGCACCGCGCTCCTCGAGGCCGACGTCAACGTCCGTGTCGTGCGCCAGGTCGTGGCCCGCATCAAGGAGCAGACCGTCGGGCTGGAGTTGTCGAAGGCGCTCAGCCCCAGCCAGCAGATCATCAAGATCGTCAACGACGAGCTGACCAATCTGCTGGGCGGCGAGACCCTCAAGCTCACCTACGCGTCCCGACCGCCGACGGTGGTGCTCATGGCCGGCCTGCAAGGCTCGGGCAAGACCACCAGCTCGGCCAAGCTGGCTCGCTGGTTCAAGCGCCAAGGTCGCAACCCCCTCCTCGTCGGCGCCGACCTCCAACGCCCCGCCGCGGTCGACCAGCTCCGCACTCTCGGCCGGCAGGTCGACGTCGTCGTCTACAGCGACGACGAGGCGGCCCGCGCCGGCCCCGGGGACCCGGTAGCGGTGGCCGAGAGGGGCCTGGCCGAGGCGCGCCGTCTCGGCAAGGACGTGCTGATCGTCGATACCGCGGGCCGGTTGGCCATCGACGCCGAGATGATGGATCAGGTCCGGCGGATCTCGGCCGCGGTGGCTCCCGACTACACGTTCCTGGTGGTCGACGCCATGACCGGCCAGGACGCGGTCGCCGTGGCCGAGTCCTTCCACGAGACCTTGCAGCTCGACGGCGTGATCCTGTCCAAGCTCGACGGCGACGCCCGCGGCGGCGCGGCGCTGTCGGTCAAGGAGGTCATCGGTCGGCCCATCGCCTTCGCCAGCACCGGCGAGAAGATGGACGCCTTCGAGCAGTTCCACCCCGACCGCATGGCCGGGCGGATCCTCGGCATGGGTGACGTCCTGAGCCTCATCGAGCAGGCGGAGGAGGTCTTCGAGAAGGACCAGGCCGAGGAGGCCGCCGCTCGCCTGCTGGAGGGCGACTTCACCCTCGACGACTTCCTCGACCAGATGCGCCAGGTGCAGAAGATGGGCTCGTTGTCCAGCTTGATGGCTATGATGCCCGGGGTCCCGAAGGAGCTCAAGAACGTCAACATCGACGACGGCGAGCTCAGGCGGGTCGAGGCGATCATCTGCTCGATGACCACTGATGAGCGCCGCACACCGGATCTCATCAACGGGAGCCGGCGCCTGCGCATTGCCAACGGCAGCGGCACGACCACGGGCGAGGTCAACCGCCTCGTCAAGCAGTTCCAGGAGATGCAGAGGCTCATGAAGCGCATGGGCGGTCTCGGCAGCAAGAAGGGCAAGCGGCGCATGCCGGCTCTGCCACCCGGGTTCCCCGGGATGAACCCAGGAATCAACTAGGAGAAGAGCGACGTCATGGCCGTGAAGCTGCGCCTCACCCGCGTGGGCAAAACCAAGCAGCCCCATTACCGGATCGTGGCCGCCGACTCGCGCTCCCCGCGCGACGGGCGGTTCATCGAGATCATCGGGCAGTACAACCCCCGCGAAGAGCCCTCGGTCGTCAACCTCGACGCCGACAAGGCGGCCAAGTACCTGGCCGACGGTGCGCAGCCGACCGAGCGGGTCGCCAAGCTGTTGCAGATCGCTGGAGTCGAGCTGCCGGCGAAGGTGGTAGCGAAGATGACGCCAGCCGCGTCCGGTCAGGGCGCGAAGTGAGCGCCAACGAGGTCGAGGCGCCGACCGCCAACGCCGTGCTGGACCACGTCGTGCGGGGACTGGTGGATGATCCCGATGCCGTTCGCATCGACACCGAGCAGCGGGGCCGCCGCACCATCCTCGAGGTCCACGTGGCGCCGGGGGAGTTGGGCCGCGTGATCGGCCGCCGAGGCCGCACCGCTCAGAGCATCCGCACCGTCGTCCGCGCCGCCGCCAGCCGCGACGGCGTCGAAGTGGATGTGGACTTTGTCGACTAAGTCTTCGTCGCCGGGCTCCGCTTCGCTTTGCCCGGCTCCTACTCGCTTCGCTCGGCAATGCGTCGGGTTCCGTTGCCGTGCGCCGGCCAAGCCGGACGCACGGGACCAACGGGGGTGACGCGACTTGAAGTAGGGCGGGTCACGAAGGCCCATGGGCTGAGGGGCGAGGTCGTGGTCAGGCTCGTCAGCGACTACCCGGAGGTCCGCCTGGCCGCAGGGAGCACGCTCTGGTCGGGGCCGCGGGAGTTGGTCGTCCGAGCGGCGCGGCCGCACCAGGACCGCTGGCTGGTCTATTTCGAGGGGGTCAGCGACCGGACCGCGGCCGAGCGGCTGGGCGGGCTCACCCTGGAGGGCGACGAGCTGGACGATCCCGACGCGCTGTGGGTCCATGAGCTCATCGGGTCGCGGGTGGTCGAGGAGGCCACCGGCGTCGACCGGGGGCTCGTCGTTTCGGTCGTCGCCAATCCGGCCCACGAGCTCTTGGAGCTGGACTCCGGGGCGCTGGTGCCGATCGTGTTCGTGCGGTCCTGCGCCGACGGGGTCGTCCTGGTTTCCACGCCCGAGGGCCTGTTCGACGACGAGCGCTGACCAGGGTCGACCGGCGGTGCGCATCGATGTCTTCACCATCTTCCCGGCGCTGGTGGAGGCCCTCTGCGGTGAGAGCCTTCTCGGCCGGGCCCGGGCCAGCGGCCTCGTGGACCTGCGCTGCCACGACCTG
>DASTFY010000234.1:0-4562 GCA_035719525.1 Acidimicrobiales bacterium | reverse complement strand
GTGGTCCGAGATTGCACCCTCCAGCGCGCGAAATCAACCCCTTGACAATGGGCCGGATCGGCGCGCCGGGACCAGCCATTCCTAGGCTCCCAGCCCATGCCCGCCGACGCTCTCCACCGCTCGGCGACGACCCTGTTGCGCGCCTGGTCGGCCCCCGACGACGACCAGGACCGCCGCCGCTCGGAGCTGCTCGATCATCTGTCCAGCCACCCGGATGCGATATGGCGAACCTGCCGTCACGGCCACCTGACCGGGAGCACGCTGGTGCTCGACTCGACCCTCACCCGCGCCCTGTTCACGCTGCATCCCAAGATCGGTCGATGGCTCCAGATGGGCGGCCACTGCGAGCCGGGCGACGAGGACCTCCGAGCGACCGCGGCCCGCGAGGCGCACGAGGAGAGCGGGATCGTGGGGCTGACGCTGCTGGAGGGCCCAGTTGATCTCGACATCCATGCCCTCGAGTGCCCGCGGGGGCAGCCCAACCGTCACCTGGACGTGCGGTGGCTGGCCGTAGCCCCGCCGGGCGCCATCCCCCGGCCCAGCGACGACTCCCCCCACCTTCGCTGGTTCCGGCTCGACCGGCCACCAGCGGACGCTGACGACAGCACCCTTCGCCTCGTCCGTCTGGCGAGATCGTTACGCTCCCCAGAGTGACGCCCGAAGAGTTCCGCAAGTACGGCTACGCGCTCGTCGACTGGATCGCCGACTACCTGGAGGGTGTCGAACAGCGCCCCGTGTCCTCCCCGCACGATCCGGGATGGGTCCGCAGCCAGCTCCCGGCCGGCCCGCCGGCGGAGCCCGAGCCCTTCGACGCCGTCCTCGCCGACCTGGACCGCGTCATCCTCCCCGGTCTCACCCACTGGCAGCACCCCAGCTTCTTCGCCTACTTCCCGGCCAACACGAGCTACCCCGCCATCCTCGGCGAGCTGGCCTCCGCCGGGCTCGGGGTCAACGGCATGTCGTGGGCGACGAGCCCGGCCTGCACCGAGCTCGAGACGCTCATGGCCGACTGGATGGTCGATCTCCTCGGTTTGCCGGACTGGTTCCGCTCGACGGGCCCCGGAGGAGGCGTGATCCACGGAAGCGCGTCAGAGGCCACACTCTGCGCCATCCTCGCCGCCCGGGAGCGGGCTACCGCCGGGGGCGGCAACCGGTCCGGCGCTCCCGGCGACCTGGTGGCCTATGCCACGTCGCAGGCGCACTCGTCGATCGAGAAGGGCGTGCGGATCGCGGGGATCGGCAGCGACAACCTGCGCACCGTGGCCCACGACGACGCGCTCGCCATGCGGCCGGATGCGCTGGAAGCGGCCATCGCCGAGGACCGGGCGCGGGGCCGCCGACCGTTCTTCGTCTGCGCCACCGCCGGCACCACCTCGACCACGGCGTTCGACCCGGTCCCGGAGCTGGCCGCCATCTGCCGGCAGTCGGGTCTGTGGCTGCACCTGGACTCGGCCATGAGCGGCATCGCTGCCCTGTGCCCCGAGCTGCGCTGGGTGAACTCCGGGCTCGACCAGGTCGATTCCTACTGCACCAACCCCCACAAGTGGATGGGGGTGAACTTCGACTGCGACCTGTTCTGGGTCGCCGATCGATCCGCGCTGTTGTCGGCGCTGTCGATCCTGCCCGAGTACCTGCGGACGGCCGCCGGCGAGGCCGGTGCGGTCATCGACTACCGGGACTGGCAGATCCCGCTCGGCCGGCGCTTCCGGGCCCTGAAGCTGTGGTTCACGTTGCGCTGCGACGGTGTTGCACCCATCCAAGCCATGCTGCGCGACCACGTCAGCCTGGCCCAGGAGCTGGCGGGCTGGGTGGCGGCGGATGACCGCTTCGCCATCGTCGCGCCCCACCCGCTGAACCTGGTCTGCGTGGCGCTCCGGGCCGGCGACGACGCCACGGATGCGCTCGCCCATGCCGCCAACGCCACCGGGGAGGCCCTGTTCACGCGGTCGGTGGCCGATGGCCGGTCGTTCGTGCGCTTCTGCGTCGGAGGACGCACCACGCAGCGCCACCACGTCGAGTCGGGGTGGCGGCTGCTTCAGTCGCTGGCCAACGACTTGGTGTAGATCAGCGCCACCTCGCCCTTGCACAGCTCGGCGTGCTCGTCGGTGAGCCGATACCCGCACGACAACGCGAGGGCGCGGGACGCGGCGTTGCCCTTGGCGATCCGCAACACGATCTCGGAGAGCTGCAGGACGTCCCGGGCGTGGATCTCCAGCGCCTGGATGGCGCTGCGGGCCACGCCCTCGCGCCGGACGTACCGCTCCACCCAGTACCCGAGCTCTCCCCGCCCGTCGGCTCCGTCCAGCTTGAGGCTGGCCGCCCCGAGCAGTTCGCCGGTCTCGGTCCGGGCCACGACGAAGTGCAGCTGGGAACCCATGCGGCACCACTCCGCGGCGCGGTGGACCCAGTCGACCGCGTCCGAGGGCCGGTACGGGGTGGGCACGTCGGTGAAGCGCTGGATGGCTTCGTCCTGACAAGCGTGGAAGACCCACGAAACGTCCTCGGCGCGGGGGAGCCGCAGCGTGTAGGGACCCTCCTCGATGACGGGAGCTCTCACGCGGCCAGCACCACGGTGAGCAGCTCCACCAGGATCCGAGCCGTGGCGCCCCAGATGGTCTCGTCCGCCAGCTCGAAGAAGTAGATGGCGCGTTCGCCCGCCGCCTCGCCCCACCGTTCCTCGCGGAACACCCCATCTCTGGTCAGCTCGACCAGCGGCAGGTGCAGGATGCGCTCAACCTCCGCCTGCGCCGGCCGCAGCCGAGGACGTCCCGGCAGGCGCCCGACCACCGGCACGATGTGGCTGAGGCTGCTCACCGTCGACAGCGTCGAGAGCCGCCCGACCAGTTCGACCACGCGGGGATCGAGCGCGACCTCCTCGTGGGCCTCCCTGAGCGCGCCGGCTTCCGGGGTCTCTCCCGGCTCCAGGCGACCGCCAGGAAAGCTGATCTCGCCGTGGTGGCGGCGCAGCGCCTGCGCGCGGCGGGTGAGGACGACTTCTGCTCCCTCCGGCCCGTCGTGCAGGGCCAGCAGCACCGCGGACCGGCGGGCGTCGGGAGCGGGCCGCGGGACGTCATCAGCCACATCGAACCCGGCCACGGCCTCGACGACGACCGACAGGGCGAAGCTCGAAGCCGCCGCGGGCTCCTCCCACGGCGCCGGTCCCCCGGCCCGCCACGCGTCCGGCCGAGGAACGATCTGACGTCCGCCTCGGGCCGCCGCCGAGCTCACCCTTCGGGCCGGTTGGCCGCTCCGGCCAGATCGCGCAGCAGCTCCGGCATCCCTGCGGTCTTGAGGTTGGCGATCACCCGCCCCGGGGGCGTCTCCCCCCGCTCCCACTCCTCCCAGTAACCCAGGAGCTTGACGGGATCCGGCGGCGGCTTGTCCATGACGGCAATGCTACGGCGAGGTCGCTCTATGAGGCCGGAGGATCGTCCGACCCGGGAGTCTGCCGTTCCCGGTAGGCCTTCAGCGTACGGCCGACGAGGCGCCCGGCCGAGCGGCCCACATCCTCGGCGACATCCCCCCGATTCCGGGGCGGCTTCACGGGCTTGGGGGCGTAACTGGTTCGGAGCACGAGCAGCCCCAGCAGGGCCGCGGTGACCGCGAGCACCGCCCGGGTCGACAGCCCGAAGTCCGTCCACGGCAGCAGCGCCAGCACCAGGGCGACGATGGCCAAGGCGATGTCGACCCGGCGATGGGCCGGGCGGCCGACCGCCTTCCAACCGGCCAGTGGGCCATCGGTGACCGCGGCCGACAGGAGGATGGCCGCCCCGAATACCACCGGCACTGTGGACTCCGAGCCCTGGACGGCCTGGGCGATCAGGCCCAGGCCGAGCAGGTACTCGGCCCCCTGGTGGATCGAGAACGACATGCCCCGCATCAGCCGGGGCTCACATCATCCCCATGCCACCCATTCCGCCCATGCCACCGCCCGGCATGGCCGGAGGCGCCGCCTTCTCGGGCTTGTCGGCCACGAGGCACTCGGTGGTCAGGACGAGCGCGGCGATCGACGCCGCGTTCTGGAGTGCGGCCCTGGTGACCTTGGCCGGGTCGATGACGCCGGCCTTGACCAGGTCCTCCAGGTCGCCGGTGTTGGCATTGAGCCCGATGGTGCCGCTCTCGGCCTCGACCTGGCGCACCAGCACCTCACCGGACAGCCCGGCATTCTCGGCGATGAGGCGAGTCGGCGCGTCGAGCGCCGCCCAGACCGTCCGGGCACCGGTGGCCTCGTCACCGCTGAGACTGTCCACGACGGCGGCCACGGCGTCGCGGCTGCGGATCAGGGCGGTGCCGCCACCGGCGACCACACCCTCCTCGATGGCGGCCCGGGTGGCTGACAGCGCGTCCTCGATCCGGTGCTTCTTCTCCTTGAGCTCCACTTCGGTGGCCGCTCCGACCTGGATGACGGCGACGCCGCCTGACAGCTTGGCCAGGCGCTCCTGCAGCTTCTCCCGGTCCCAGTCCGAGTCGGTGTTCTCGATCTCGGCCTTGATCTGGTTGATGCGACCCTGGATGTCGGTGCTGTCGCCACCACCGTCCACGATGGTGGTGTTGTCCTTGGT
>DASTFY010000233.1:0-16903 GCA_035719525.1 Acidimicrobiales bacterium | reverse complement strand
CCTTCACGCTCGCGCTCCGATTGGGCGCCACCGGTCTCGAGACCGACATCTGGCTCACGGCCGACGGCATCCCGGTCCTCGACCACGACGGCGTGGTCAGGCGCCGCGGCCGCCAGCGGCCCATCGCGAAGATGAGTCGGGCGGACCTGCCGGCCCACATTCCCACCCTCAGCGAGCTGTTGGCGCTGTGCTCCACGGACACCCATGTGGCGATCGACGTGTGCGACCCCGCCGCCGGGGCGGTGATCGTCGACACCGTCCAAGCCGAGCGGGCGGACCTGCTCCCCCGCCTGTGGCTGTGCCGGCCCGACCTGCCGTCCCTGATCGCCCTGAGGCCGCTCGACCCTCAGGTCAAGCTGGTCAACTCGACCCGTCTCGACCGCATGAAGGAGGGGCCAGAACGCCGGGCGGCCACGCTGCGAGAACAGCACATCGACGCCGTCAACCTCCATCACACGAACTGGAACGCCGGGCTGGTGGCCCTGTTCCACCGCTTCGAGCGCTACTGCCTGGCCTGGGACCTGCAGCACGACCACCACCTGCGGACCACCCTCGCGCAGGGCATCGACGGGGTGTTCAGCGACTGGGTCGTCAAGATGCACGACGCTCTCCAGGCGCGCTGAGCAGCCAGAGTCCTTCCCCATTGGGGCGCTACAACCAGGCCCAGTCCCCGATGGGCCACCAGATGACGAAGGCCCGGCCGACGACGCTGCTCTCGGTGATGGGGCCGAAGTAGCGGCTGTCGAAGCTGCCGCCGCGGTTGTCACCCATGACGAACAGCATCCCCTCGGGGACCACGATGGTCCCGTCGCCGTCGGGGTCGACGCCGGACTGCGGAGGGTCGGTGCACTGCCCATCGACGTAGGGCTCGACCAGGGCCTGGTCGTTGACGAACACCTCGCACTCGGCGAAGCGCAGCGTCTCGCCCGGGAGCCCGATCACGCGCTTGATGAGATCCTTGATCTTGGGGTCCGGCTCCCCCGGGGGACGCTTGAACACCACGACGTCGCCGCGATGGACGTCGTGCAGCTTGTACGACAGCTTGTTGACGAGAACGCGATCGCCCACCTTCAGCGTGTCGATCATCGACGGCGAGGGGATCTCGTACGCCTGGAACAGGAGGGTCCGGATGACGAGGGCGACGACGAGGGCCCCGCCGATGACGAGCACCCACTCGCGTACGGCGCGCCCGACCCGGCGCGGCCGGGTCCCGGTACTGTCCCCCTCGGCCTCGGCGACCTCGTCGTCCCCGGTGACACCCCCCTCGTCCTCCCCTGCCGGGCCGGGGTCGCCGGCACCCGGCTCCTGGGAGATCACGGCCGCACCGTAGCCCGGCCGCGGTGGATTTGGGCTGCTAGCACACCCGCCGCCGCCGTGGTGGCGAAGAACCGCGGGTCATCGTCCGGGCCTCGCCCCATGGACGTAACCGGGACGGAGCGGCGCCGGAGCACCTCTTCGACCGGCGGGACGACCACGGTTTCCAACCGGTGCGGTGGCGGCACGTCGAACAACGGGGTGCCCGCCGCGTGGCCGACGCGCGCCGGCAGCGCGGCGAGGCGCAACGCGCTCGTGCTGTGATGGCTGAGGTCGCGGTGACGGGGCCGGAGGTCGGCCTCGCTCGCTCGGGCGGCAAGGATGGGCTCCGCCCCGAGACGGCTGGCGGCATCGAGGATCGGTCCCGCCTCGACCGCGGTGGTCCCCAGGTCCGACGCCGTGCCGACCACGCCCGGGCCCATCCCGACGACCACCACGTCGGCCCCGGCCAGCCGCACGGCCACGTCGAGCGCGGACGGCACGTTCACGGCCTCGTGATCGCCGCCGAAAGCGTGGCCGGCGGTGACGGTGGCGTCGACGGTGCCCGTCGCTCGCAGCGAGGCGGTCAGATCAGACAGCGCCAGCGGGAGGGCCGCCCCGTCGGTCATCACGTAGACCACGCGGGCCGCCGGCTCCAGGTCCTTGATGATGGCGGCCACGATGCCGACTTGGCTGTGCAGGCCACACACCACGGCGGGGCGCCCACCCAGCGCGGGCCAATCGGGCGCCGGCGCCTGCTCCTCGGCCGCCCCCACGTCGGTCTGCAAGCTGGTGTACCGCAGCTTCATGATGTGGCCGGACCCCGCCTGGCGCCACTCGCGCCGGGAGAGGTTCCAGTGCACGACGTGCCAGCCACCGGTGCCGAGGCCCAGTTCGACGGCGGTGGTGTTGACGACGACCTCGTCGCCGTCGGTCACCGGGCCCGTCAGGTCGGTCAGCACGACGGCGCGGGATCCGTCGGCCAGGTCGATCCGCTGCAGTCCCGGCCGCTCGGCCAGCACCGCCGAGACCGATGTGGTGATGAAGCTGGGCACCGGTCCGGGACGCGCTTCAGAGCGAGCTGATCAGCTTCTCGACCCGCTCGTCGCGGCTCTTGAAGGGGTCCTTGCACAGGACGGTGCGCTGGGCCTGGTCGTTCAGCTTCAAGTGGACCCAGTCCACGGTGTAGTCGCGCTTGCGCTCCTTGGCCCGCTTGATGAACTCGCCGCGGAGCCGGGCGCGCGTGGTCTGCGGCGGGGTGTCGACGGCGGTGTCGATGTCCACGTCGGTGCACATGCGCTCGACCAGCTCGTGGTCCTGGAGCTTGTAGAACAGGCTCCTCTCGCGGCTCAGGTCGTGGTACTGGAGGTCGACCAGCGCGACGCGCGGGTGCCCCAGTGGCAGGTCGTGCTTGGCCCGGTACGCCTCGATGAGCTGGTGCTTGATGACCCAGTCCACCTCGCGCTCGAGCTTGAGCGGTTCGTCCTCGATGGTGGACACGCAGTGCTCCCACATGTCCAGGGCCCGCTGCTCCAGCGGTGGGAGCCCCTTCGAGTCGGCGTAGCGCAGGGCCCGGTCCAGGTACTCGCGCTGGATGTCGAGCGCGCTGACCTCACGGCCGTTGGCCAGGCGCACCCTCCGCCGGCAGGTGATGTCATGGCTGATCTCCCTGATGGCCCGGATGGGGTTCTCGAGCGTCATGTCCCGGAGGACCACGCTCTGGTCCTCGAGCATCCGGAGCATCACGGCCGTGGCGCCCACCTTCAGGAACGTGGAGTACTCGCTCATGTTGGAGTCGCCCACGATCACGTGAAGGCGGCGGTAGCGCTCGGCGTCGGCGTGAGGCTCGTCCCGGGTGTTGATGATCGGGCGGCTGCGCGTGGTGGCCGAGGACACTCCCTCCCAGATGTGCTCGGCCCGCTGCGCCAGGCAGTACACGGCACCCCGCGCCGTCTGCAGCACCTTGCCGGCGCCGGCGTAGATCTGGCGGGACACGAAGAACGGGATGAGCACGTCGGCGTAGTGGGCGAGGTCGTCACGCCGGCTGGTCAGGTAGTTCTCGTGGCAGCCGTAGCTGTTGCCGGCCGAGTCCGTGTTGTTCTTGAAGAGGTAGATGACGCCGCGGATGCCCTCCTCCCGGAGGCGCTGCTCGGCGGAGCTGAGGAGCTGCTCGAGGATGCGCTCCCCCGCCTTGTCGTGGACGACGAGGTCGTAGATCGAATCGCACTCCGGGGTGGCGTACTCGGGGTGGGAGCCCACGTCGAGGTAGAGGCGGGCGCCGTTGGCGAGGAACACGTTGGAGCTTCGGCCCCAGCTCACGACCCGGCGGAACAGGTACCGGGCCACCTCGTCCGGGCTGAGCCGGCGCTGGCCCCGGAGCGTGCACGTGACGCCGTACTCGTTCTCGAGCCCGAAGATGCGCCGCTCCATCACGCGTCACCGTACCCCCGGATCACCGCGCGCAGACCGGCAAGTACCCTGTTGATGGTGCACCCCTCGGCTCGGTCCCAGCCCATGCGCATGGTCCGCCTGCTGACGCTGGACGATGCGTTCGGCGCCAAGGTCGTCGCGGCTCGCCTCGGGGTCGAGGGCATCGTGTGGGAGCTACGGGGCGGTGTCGACGGCCCCTACCCGTTCGGTCCCGTCCACGTGTTCGTGACCGAGGAGGACCTGGCCGAGGCCCGAGCAGTCCTCGCCGCGGTCGCACCGCTCGACGAGGAGGCGGAGGAGGAGGAGGAGGAGGATGAGCCCGGTACCGCGCCTGGGGAGGGCAGGAATGATCGGCGCGCCATGATGCTCGGAGCCGCCCTGCTCGGGCTGTTGGCGCTCGCCGCCGCCGAGCTGGTGAGAGTGCTGGCCCTACGCTGACCGCTCACTCGGGCGCGGGCAGGCCCTCGGTCTTCGGTTCGGCCTCGTCGGTAGGCGGCCGCTCAGGGGGAGCCGTCGCACCCAGGAGGCTGGCCACCTCGGCGTCCTCCAGGCGCCGGAAGCACCGGCGGGCATGGTTGCGCTGCAGCACCGCCACCTCGAGATCCCCGGCGGCCAGGGTGCGGTCGGGGCCGGCCAGCGCCGTGACGGCGACCCGCAGCGCGCCGTCGAGCGCCAGGCCCTCACTCCAATCCTGCCGGGCTCGCTGGGTGATGGCGTCGGCGTCGCCACCGAGCACGCTGAAGTTGTCCTCGTCCATCACCGTGCCGTCGTACAGGATGTGGAAGAGCTGGTCGCCCCCGGCGGTGTGGCCGACCTCGGCGACCAGGATCTCCACTTCCATCGGCTTCATCTCGTGCGTGAACACCTGGCCCAGGAGCTGCGCATAGCGGTTGGCCAACCCACGGGCGTCCACGTCGTCTCGGCTGAACTGGTAGCCCTTCAGGTCCGCTGCACGAACGCCATCCACGCGGAGCTGATCGAACTCGTTGTACTTGCCGACGCCGGCGAAGGCGATCCGGTCGTAGATCTCGCTCACCTTGCGCAGGGTGTTGGACGGATTCTCGGCCACCAGGGCCACCCCGTCGACGTAGACCAGGGCGACCAACGCCCGACCGCGGGCGATTCCCTTGCGGGCGTAGTCGGCCCGGTCCTTCATGAACTGCTCGGGCGCGACGTAGAACGGCATCGTCATGGCCGGAGCCCCCCTGCCCGCGCCAATGCCGTCGCCGAGTGGAACCCGACGATCACGCTCGGACCTCGGCGGCGATGGTCTCGAAGCGCACCCGGAGCTCGTCGTCGCCGACGCGCTCGTAGCCGGCGGCGGTGATGGTGGCCACGGTGGGGTAGACGCCCCGCAACGGATCCGGTCCCCCCGTGGCGGCATCGGCGTCCGCCGCCACCCACAGCGCCTTGACGCACAGCTCGACCGCGGCGTCCCTGGACATGCCGGGCTGGAACCCGACGCGGATGACGGTGCCGGCGTGGAGGCTCCCCGATCCGGTCGCCACCAGATCCTTCTCCTCGTAACGGCCACCGGTGACGTCGTAGGTGAACAGCCGGCCCTGGCGGCGCCGCTCGTCGAAGCCGGCGAAGATCGGCACGACCACCATGCCCTGCATGGCCGCGGGCAGGTTGCCCCTGACCATGAGGCTGAGCTGGTTGGCCTTGCCCTCCAGGCTCAGCGGGGTGCCTTCGACCTTCTCGTAGTGCTCGAGCTGCAGCTGGAAGAGCTTCACCATCTCCATGGCCGGCCCGGCCGCGCCGGCGATGGCCACGCCGCTGAGCCGATCGGCCGGGAGAACCTTCTCCATCGTCCGGCTGCTGATCAGGTTGCCGGCGGTGGCCCGCCGATCTCCCGCCATCACGACGCCGTCGGCGAAGGTCACCGCCACGCAGGTGGTGGCGTGGGGGACGGACAGCTCGCTGGTGTCGCCGTCGGCGGGGAGCTCGGGCTGGGATGACAGGCCGACACGGCGCAGCAGCTCGGCAAAGCTGGAGCCAGGGTCGTCCCGGGGGCCGAACAGGGGCATGGTCATAGGTGGCCGCAGGCTACCGGCTGGGTGTGTCGGCAACGGGTGGGCACGTGGGCGGGCGGTGACTGTCCGTGACGGCCGCCGACACCGGCCGCCCTCGGGGCGACCGTTGCTACTGCCCGCCCTTTTGCACGTAGGACTTGACGAACTCCTCGGCGTTGGTCTCAAGGACCTCGTCGATCTCGTCGAGCAGGTCGTCGAGCTCGGCCTTGAGCTTGTCTCCCCGCTCCGTGGTGGCCGGCGCCTCCTCGACCGCCTGATCGGTCCGTGTCGGCGCCGCTCGCTGCTTTCGCTGCTGTTGTTCGGCCATGGCTATTGGTTCTCCGTGTCTCGGTGCTCCCTACGCTGTGGGGGTGGCGTAGGCGCCTCGTCCTGGGCCCCGCTGATCTGTCGTCGTCGTTGTCTGGTGCTGTCCTGGTCCGTTGTCCTGTTGTGCTGTCGGCCTTACGCCCCTAGCCGCTCTAGCAGGTCGGCGGCCGAAGTGCTCTCGTCGATCAACCTAGCCACATGCGCTGCTGTTCCACGCAGCGGTTCCATCATCGGCACCCGCCGGAGCGGATCCCGGCCCACGTCGAACACCATGGAGTCCCAGTTGGCGGCCACGATGTCGTTCGGCCACTTCTGGAGGCAGCGTCCCCGGAAGTACGCCCGGGTGGTGGTCGGTGGCTCGGTCACGGCGCGCTGGACTTCCTCGTGAGTGCACAGCCGTTCCAGGCCGAGCCGATCGAACAGCGAGCGGTCGTCCCGCAGGTCGTGGTACTGAATGTCCATCGCCCGCAGACGGGCGTCGCCCCACTCGAGCCCGTGGCGCTCGCGGTAGGCGTCGAAGACCCGCAGCTTGGCCACCCAGTCGACCACCCCGGCCACCGACGCCAGGTCGCTCTCGAGGCCGGTCAAGACCTCTTCCCAGCGGCGGAGCACCTCGGCCCCGACCTCCTCGCCCACGCTCTCCAGGCCCTGCTCCCGCTCGTACTTGCGGGCCTGCTCCAATAACTGCCACTGGACGTCGAGCGCGCTGAGGCGCCGCCCGCTCTTCAGGAGCACCGTCCGCGCGAGGGCGGGGTCGTGGCTGACCTGGCGGATGGCGCCGACCGGGTTGGAGAGCGCGAGGTCGATGGGGAGTTGGTCGTCCTCGATCATCGACAGCACGATCGCGGTCGTGCCCACCTTCAGGAACGTCGCCACCTCGCTGCGGTTGGCGTCACCCACGATCACGTGGAACCGGCGGTAGCGCTGGCCGTCGCAGTGGGGCTCGTCCCTGGTGTTGACGATCGGGCGCTTCAGCGTCGTCTCGAGCCCGACCTCCTCTTCGAAGAAGTCGGCCCGCTGGCTGATCTGGAACGGCACCTCGGAGCTGGGTACGCCGGGCGACTCGCTGCCCACCTTGCCGGCGCCGCAGAACACCTGCCGGGTGACGAAGTGGGGCGTGATCTGGCTGACCAGGCGACCGAAGGGCACCTCGCGGGCGAGCAGGTAGTTCTCGTGGCAGCCGTAGCTGTTGCCCTTGCCGTCGGAGTTGTTCTTGTAGACGACGATCTCGGCGCCGTCGGGCAGCAGGCTGCGGGCGGCCACCATCGAACGCTTGAGCACCTCCTCGGAGGCCCGGTCGAACACGACGACCTCCTTGGCATCCACGCACTCGGGCGTCGACACCTCCGGATGGGCGTGGTCGACGTAGTAGCGGGCCCCGTTGGTCAACACGGTGTTGACCAGGTGCGTCTCCACCTCGGGTGGCAGGGCGCCCTCGACGGCGAAGCCGCGGGCGTCGACGCCGGGACTCTCGTCCTCGAAGTCCCACACGGTCCGCCGGTCCAGCGTGGCGATGTAGGCGTTGATCAGCACCGACGAGGCCGCGACCGGGTTCGAATCCGCGCCCCGCACAGAGATCCCGTACTCGGTCTCGATGCCGCACACCTTGCGGATCGCCATGGGCGGCACCCTACCCGCACCCCTGCCGGCAGCGACGTCCACCCCGCCGCCCCTTCCCCCGATCGGTGAGGCGGGTTCAGAGGTACTGGCCGGTGGCGGCGCGTTCGATGGCGCGGCCGCCTTGGACGGCGTCCTTGGCTTCGTTCACGAGGGTGCGGATGAACACGATCCGCTCGCCCTTCTTGCCCGAGATCTTGGCCCAGTCGTCAGGGTTGGTCGTGTTGGGCAGGTCCTCGTGCTCCTTGTACTCCTGCTTGATCGAGTCGACCAGATCCTGCGTACGGACCCCCTTGGCGCCCCCGGCGATGAATCGCTTGATGGCCAGCTTCTTGGCCCGCCGCACGATGTTCTCGATCATCGCACCGGACGCGAAGTCCTTGTAGAACAGTATCTCCTTGTCGCCGTTGGCGTAGGTGACCTCGAGGAAGCGGTTGTCCGTGTCCTCCCGGTACATCTCCGACACCGTGGCTTCGATCATCTTCGGCACGGCGTCCTCGGGATCGCCGTTGCCGAGCGAGGTCACCTCGTCCGCCGCGAGGGGAATCTCGGCCGACAAGTAGCGGCCGAAGATCTGGCGAGCGGCGTCGACGTTCGGCCGTTCGATCTTGATCTTCACGTCCAGTCGCCCTGGCCGCAGGATGGCCGGGTCGATGAGGTCCTCCCGATTGGTGGCGCCGATCACGATGACGTTGCGCAACCCCTCCACACCGTCGATCTCGGCCAGGAGCTGCGGGACGATGGTCGACTCCATGTCCGAGGAGATGCCAGACCCGCGGGTGCGGAACATGGAGTCCATCTCGTCGAAGAACACGATGACGGGCCAGCCTTCCTCGCTCTTCTCCCGCGCCCGCTGGAAGACCAGGCGGATCTGGCGCTCGGTCTCGCCCACGTACTTGTTGAGCAGCTCCGGCCCCTTGATGTTGATGAAGTAGCTGCGGCCCTTGGCGTCGCCGGTCGTCTCGGCCACCTTCTTGGCCAGGCTGTTGGCCACCGCCTTGGCGATCAGCGTCTTGCCGCAGCCCGGCGGGCCGTAGAGCAGGATGCCCTTGGGCGCCGGCAGGCGATGCTCGGCGAACAGCTCCTGGTGGAGGAAGGGCAGCTCCACCGCATCGGCGATCTCCTCGATCTGGGTGTCGAGGCCGCCGATGTCGCCATAGGTGATGTCCGGCACCTCCTCCAGCAGGAGGTCTTCGACCTCTGGCCGGGGCAGCTTCTCCAGCAGCATTCCGGTGCGGGTGTCCATGAGCAGCGTGTCGCCCGGCCGGAGGTGCGTCCCACGGATGGCGTCGGCCAACTCGCACACCCGCTCCTCGTCGGCCCGGCCGATGATCAGCGCCCGCACGCCGTCCTCCATGACCTCCTTGACCGACACCACCTCGCCACTGCGCTCGGGTGACCGGGCGAGGATGATGTTGAAGCTCTCGTTGAGCGCCACCTCGGCGCCCCGGTCCAGCTCCTCGGCCTCGATGTCGGGATGAAGGTTGACCCGCATCTTGCGCCCGGCGGATAGCACATCGACAGTGCCGTCGTCGTTCTTGCCGACCACGACGCCGTAGGCCGACGGCGGGCGGGTCAGCTTGTCGACCTCGTCGCGCAGCGCGGCGATGTGCTCGCGAGCCTCCCGCAGGGTGTAGCTGAGCTTCTCGTTCTGGGCCACGGCCTGGGCCAGCTGACCCTTGGTCTCGAGCAGGCGCTCTTCCAGGGCACGCACGCGCTTGGGCCCGTCGGCCACCTTGCGCCGCAGGCTGGCGACCTCCTCGTCCAGCAGGCGCGCCTCCTCGTGGAGCCGGGCCAACTCGGCCGGGTCCGCGCCCGCCGGGGTGCCACCGCGCGCCTTGTCGCTCCCGCTGCCCGACCTCCGGCCGCCATCGGTGTCTGACACGCTCGCACCTCCTTTCTCGGCGACGCTACTCCCCGAGTGCCGCGCCGTCGTGGCAACTCACGGCGGGCGCCGGACCCAGAGGGAGCGGTCGTTGTTTACCCGGTCTGCGCCGTGTAAACTCATGCTCGCACGCCCACTGCGAGCCCAGTCCACAGCGAACCCAGTCCACAGCGAACGAGGTGCAGCAAACCCATGAAGGTCTGGATCGACCAGGATCTCTGCACGGGCGATGGTCTGTGCGAGGAGATCGCGCCCGACGTGTTCACGCTCCTCGACGACGGACTGGCGTACGTGGTGGAGAGCGGCAAGATCTTCGCCGAGGCCAAGGGGAACCCCCAGGGCGCGGCAGGCATGGCCGAGATCCCCGACGGACAGCTCGACGCCGTGATCGAGTCGGCCGAGGAATGCCCCGGGGAGTGCATCTTCATCGAGGCCTGAGGTCTCGCATCGCCCGCGGAGCTGGCGTCAGCGTCCCATGAAGCGAGCTGAGGTGAGAAAGCCGGTGTGGGCGACCATGCGGTGATCGGGCCTCACCGCCTGGCCCTCCACGTGCCACGTCCGGTGCAGCACCTCCAGCGTCCGGGGCGCCAGCCACGCACTGGAGCGGGCGAGCGCCTCCCGGAGCTGGCTGGCCTGCATGATCGAAGGCGTGTAAGCCACGAGGATCCCGCCGGCGCGCAGCGCGCTCTCGGCGTGGGGCACGACTCGCCACGGCTCGGGAAGATCGAGCACGACACGGTCGACGTCGCGCTCGTCGATGCCGTCGTAGCAGTCCCGCAGCTCGAGGCGGAAGCGTTCCAGGACCTCGGCCCCCAGGAATGACGCCACGTTGCCCCGGGCCCGATTGGCGAAATCCTCCCGCAGCTCGTATCCGACGATCGATGCGCCCGCCCGCAGCATCGTCATCGACAGCGCTCCCGAGCCCACGCCCGACTCCAGGACCCGCACGCCGGGCCCGATGTCCGCCATCATCAACATCGGGCCGAGGTCCTTCGGGTAGATCACCTGCGCACCGCGGGGCATCTCGACCACGAAGTCCTCCAGCGTGGGCCGCAGCACCGTGTAGGGCGCTCCCCGATTGGCCTTGACCACCGTTCCCTCGGCCTGGCCGACCAGCTCGGCGTGCGGGAAGAAGCCGGCGTGGGTGTGGAACTCGCCCCCTTCCTTCAGGGTGGCCAGGTAACGCCGACCCTTGGCGTCCAGCACCAGGATCTTGTCGCCGTAGGCGAAGCTGGCCCGGCCGTCGGCGGCGGCTCCGTCCGCCGTCATCGGCGGGCCTTGACCCGGCGCAGGAGCTCGACCGGGACCGGGTCGTGGCTGGAGGCCCGTTCGACCAATCGGCAGAACGCGCACACCTCGCCGGTGGTCGGCGCGCCGCACGAGAGGCACGCCCCCAGCGCGGTCCGCTCCTCGGCCGCGTGAGCGGCGAGCAGGGGGGCCATCCGGTCTAAGAAGCCGAGGTAGAACGCAGCCTTCGTACCCGGTGAGCGTTCCTCGACGGTGTTGAGGGCCGCCTTGTAGCCGAGGTGGCGGTTGCCCTCGGCCATCGGGCACTCCTCGACCTGGTAGTCGATGCCCCGCACGATGCAGTACGCCGCCGTCTCCCTCTCCGCCAGGCGCACCAGTGGCTTGACCTTGCGGGGGAAGCCGTCGCGGGCCGGGAGGACGGGGAGCTGGCGGGCCAGGTAGTCGAGGTCCCAGCGCAAGGTGTTGCCGAACAACACCGCAGCCTCGTCGTCGAGGTTGTGCCCGGTGGCCACCACGTCGTAACCCCCGTCGCGGGCCGCGGCATCGAAGAGGTGACGCTTGGAAAGGCCACAGGACGAGCACGGAACCCGGCGGGTCACGGCCGCCGCGGTCGGCACGTCGTAGCCGTGGTCGTCCCGCAAGGAGATCTCGCGCAGGGGCCGCCGCACGCGCTCCGCGAACGCGCGCGCGGCATCCGCCGACGCGTCGCTGTAGCTCCCGATGCCCAAGCCGAGGTACAGGCCGTCGGCCTCGTAGCCGAGCGACAGCAACAGGTCCCAGACCGCCAGGCTGTCCTTGCCCCCCGACACCGCCACCAGCACCCGCTCCCCCGGGGTGAGCATGGCGTGGTCGGCGATGGCCTTGACCACCTGATCGCGGCACAGCTTGACCAGGTGCGGCGCGCAGAAGTTGGCGTTGTGGCGCGGCAGGTCGATCACGGCCGGCTGGCGGCAGACCCGGCATTTCACGGCGCGCCGTCCCCACCACTCACCCGGCACCACCGGAGATGACGGGACGGACCTCGACCTCATCTTCGTCGTGCAGCAGCGCGTCGCCCGCGACCAGCGTCCCGTTGCTGATGACCAGGTGGGCCTCGCGACTCATCTCCAGCCGAGCGAGCAGGGCGTGCACCCGGACCGGGCCGGCGACGTCGATCTCACGTCGCGGGTTGCGCAACACCACTTTCATGACCGACCCATTCTGACCGGCTCGACAGCCGGCTCGCGAGCGAGCGGGGATCGTCAGTCGGTCGAGGCGGTTCGACGGGCCGCCCGGCGCTGCCTGCGGGTCGGTCGGGCGATCGCAGTGATGATCACGGACTGGCCGACATCGAGCCGGTCGGTCGCCACCACCTCGGGGCGGCGGCTGCTGGCCCGCTTCAGGATGCGCACGACCATCAGCATGCCGGCGACGCCGGCCCAGGTCCGGTTCTGCCGGCTCTGGCGGATCAGGCGACGCTGCAGCGCCGCCGTCGGGGAGTAGAGGCCGTACTTCTTGGGCATGGGCGAACGCGGGGTCTCAGACCCGGCGGATCTCGACGATGGTGCTGCGCTTGCGCCCCGCCCGTTTACCGAACAGGAAGACGAGCAACACGACGATCACCGCTGCGGCGCTGGCCCCCTGGATGATCCGGGTCCGCTTGCTCTTGACCTGGCCCACGACCCCGGTCTGGATGGCGCGGAAACTCTGCTCGATGTCGTCGCGGGTGATCGGGCCGGGGTCGGCCGATGCGGCGGTCATCGCCGGCTCGCCCTGTGGACGTCCGTCGCCTGGACCCGGCTCAGCGCCAGCGCCACGACGAGCACACACACGGCCAGGGCGATCAGATACGGGACGATCGACCACACGCCATAGAAGGTGTCCTCGCCCACGTCCTGCAGCAGGCGGAGGAGCCCGAGCACGAGCAGCACGATGCCGATCGACAGCGCCACGGAGCCGACGATCCCGTAGCCGACCCAGCGGCCGACGCCCTTCAGGTGGCCCAGCGTCTCCTGCCGCGCGTACGACTTGACCAGCTCGACGGTGGAGGCGATCTGGGTGGCCGGGTTGCTCGACACCGGACGGTCCTGCGAAAGCATGGAGGAAGTTCTTAGCAGATGCTGCCGACCCCTCAGGCCCCTGCACCGCTCAGCCGCAGGCGAAGGACCGTCTCGGCCTCTCCCAGGAGCTCCTCCAGTCGATCGAGGCGTTGGCCCGGACCGGCGCAGGCGAGCAGCCGGTACGCGTCGTCGGACCCGACGGGCGCCAAGGCCGAGAGGTGGTAGCTGGCGAGGAGGGGGTCGTCGGCGATCTCGATCTCCAGCGGCCCGGCGTCCCCGCCGAGTTCGCTGGCGAGGGCCCGCACCCGGCGGGCCCGGGTCGCCACCTCGGTCACGCGAGCCTCGGTGACCAGGCTGGCATCCTCGTCGGGCCAGTCCTCCGCCTCGGCGCGGGGATACGGGTCGTCCTCGAGCCAGGCCTGCACCCGGATCCGCCGGACACCCGCTGTCGCCAGCATGTACCGGCCATCGGGAAGCTCGCTCACCTCCAGCACGCGAGCCACCGCCCCCACCTCCCGCCGCACGTCGCCTCCGCCGACCTCGTGGCCACGGTCGATGAGCACCACGCCGAACTCGGGCTCCCCGGCCAGGCAGTCCTGGACCAACCGGCGGTACCGGGGCTCGAACACGTGGAGCGGCAGCAACGCTCCGGGGAACAGCACCGATCCGAGCGGGAACATGGGGAGCACCGCCACCGGCTCAGGCTAGGCGTGCGCTCGCCTCAGGGAGGCGGAGCGGCCGGTTCCGGATCGAGCTGGTCGGCGGGCGGTGCCGCCGGGTAGGCGGTCAGCGCCCTCCCGAGGGCATCCCAGATCGGCAGGGCCAGAGCCTCCGCATCGGCACCGTTCTGGATGAAGCTGAAGCTCACGTGGCGGATCCCGTCGGGCCCGTCGACGAAGCCCGACAAGGCCTTCGCGTCGCGCAGCGTCCCGGTCTTGGCCCGCAGCCGCCCGACGGCCGGGTTGCCGGCGAACGCGTCGTGCAGCGTCCCGGTCTGCCCGGCGATGGGCAGGCCGTCGGCCACCGGACTCGCTCCGCCCACGTGGCGCAGGACCCCCTGCAACGCCCCGCAGGTCAGCCGGTTGCCCCGATCGAGGCCCGAGCCGTCGACCAGCGCCAGGCCGTCGCCCGGGATCCCCCACTCGGCCAGCTTGGCCTGCACCACCGCCAACCCGGCCGGCCGGGTGCCGGCGCCCGCCGCCACCGCGCCGATCTCCTTGAGCAGCAGCTCGGCCGTGTTGTCGTCGCTGGTGGTCAGCATCTCGCCGAGCAGGTCGCCCAGAGGGCGGCTCTGGATCGCGCTCAGGGCGGTACCGGGCGCCGGGCCGGCGGTTCGGCCCGGGGTCCCGCCCACGGCGACCCCCCGATCCCGCAGGAGCTGGGTGAGGACGGCGGCGCCGTGGACGGCGGGGTCAGCCGCGCTGCGCAGGGGGCGCAGCGACTCGGCGCCGTCGTTCACCAGCAACGCCCCGAGCGGCCCCGCCTCCCGGGAGGTGGCGTAGCTGGCCGGCCACGACGGCACGAACCGCTCGGCGTCGTAGCGGCTGTCGTCCCCCAGGACCGAGCCCGTCACCTGGGTGACACCGGTGGCGACGATCTGGTCGGCCAGCGCCTCCAGGGGCGTGACGTAGGGCTGCGGGTAGGTGACCTGCGCTGCGGCTGCCGGCACGTAAGGCTCGGTGCCGAGCACCGGATCCCCCCCACCGACGAGGTAGAGGTCGCCGGCCACCACGCCGCCGGACGGCGGTGCGGCGGAGCGCACCTCGGTCGTGAAGCGGTGCTCGGGCCCCAGCACCTCCAATCCGACGGCGGCGGTGACCAGCTTCATGTTGGATGCCGGCAGCACGCTGGTGGGACCGGCGTCGTCGAACACCGGAGTCCCGTCGACCGCGACCACGAGGCAGCTCCCGGGCGCCACCTGGTCGCCGATGGGCGCCAGCGAGGCCACCAGTGCCTCGGTGGCGAGGGTCTGCGACACGGTCTGGGGCGTACGGCGCAGCGAAGCCAGCGGCGTCACCACCTGCCCCGACGCAGGGGCCGGCACCGGCGCCACCGGGACACCTTGCTCGGCCCGAGCCTCCGCAGCCCTGTGGGCCAGGAAGAGCCCGACCGCCGGCACCGCGCCCAGGATGAGCAGCAGGACCAGCGTGCGGACCGCGCCCAGGACGTCGCGCCGGCTGCCGTCGTGGCCTTCTTCCGGCGGCCATTGCGCCGGGGGCCAGCTCGGATCGCTCATCGCAGGCCCCGCCGGTGGCGCCATCGGGCGTACCGGTAGAGGTGGCCGAGGGCGGTGACGGCCCGCTCCGCGGACGCGTAGCAAAGCCGGCCGGTCGCTCGCACCGTGGCCGGTCCGGCATTGGCGGGGTCGGTCAGCGCCAACTCGGTGGCGGTCAGGATCGGCTTGCCAGTGGCGACGCTGATCTCTGCCGCCGCCTCTGCGAAGCGGGCGTCCTGGCGTTCGTGGTAGGCCACGATGCGCTCCAGGCCGTGACCGGGGAAGAACGGCCCGGATCGCATGAGCCGGGCCTGGTTCGACTGGATGCCCACTCCCAGGTAGACCACGGCGTGCACGTCGGGGTGCCCGGCGACCAGGCGCATGACGTCGGGGATGGTGTCGCGGGTCTCGCCGCCGGCGCAGTCGACCGGGTTGGCGCGGCTCCACCGGGGCGGCAGCTCCGCGTCGATGGCGGACCGCAGGTCCTCGGGCAGTGGCAGCAGGCGGAGGTGCCGATCGCGGGTGACGGCGTCGGCCGCGACGACCCCCCAGCCCCCGGCGGTGGTGAGCACGATCACGTTGGGCCCAGCCGGAAGGGGCTGCGTGGCGAAGGTCGCGGCGGCGTCGAACGCCGCCTCGATCGTCGCCGCCCGCGTCGCCCCAGCCTGGCGGCACACTCCGTCGAACACCCGGTCGTCGCTGGCCAGCGCCCCGGTGTGGCTGGCCGCCGCCCGCTGGCCGCCTTCGGTGCCGCCACCCTTGACGAGCACGAGCGGCTTGGCCGCAGCAGCGCGGCCGATGCATTCGCGGAACCGGAACCCGTCGGTGACGCCCTCGACGTAAGCCAGGCTCACCTCGGTCGCCGGATCGTCGGCGAAGTAGCCGAGATAGTCGGCCACGCCCACCGCGGCCGCATTGCCGGCCGACACGGCCCGGCTGATGCCGACGCCCGTCTGCACTGCGTAGTTCATGAACGACGACACGAGGTTGCCGCTCTGGCTGGTGATGGCGATCGGCCCGGCCGGCGGGTACGGCGCGACGATCTGCGCGCACAGCCGCGCCGGTGTCGACACGATGCCCTGGCCGTTCGGCCCCGCCAGCAGGATCCCGAGCTCGCAGGCCAGGGACACCAGCTCGGCCTGCGCGCGCTGGCCCTCCTCCCCCGCCTCGCCGTAGCCGGCCGAGGTGACGAACGCGGCCTTGATGCCCTTGGCGGCGCAGCCCCGCAGCAGCTCCGGGTTGGCGGCGGCGGGCGTGCACACGAACACCAGGTCGGCCTGCCCGGCGGGGAGGTCGTCGACCGAGGCCACCGTCGCCACGCCGAGCACCTCCTGGCCCTCCAGGTTGGTGCCGAACACACGCCCCTCGTAGCCCGCGGCCAGCAGGTTGTGCAGCGACACGAAGCCGAACTTGCCCGGATGGGTGGATGCTCCTGCCACCAGGACGCCCCTAGGCTCGAACAGGGCCCGGAAGTGCTCAGCGGACCACCTCACGCGTCGAGCTCCACCAGCGCGTCGACGGCGATCGGACGACCCTGCTCGACGATGAGCGGGTTCAGGTCGATGGCGGCGATGTCGCCCCGGTCGCCGGCGACGGCGGAGAGGCCGATCAGGACATCGACCAGGCGCTCGCGGTCCACTTCGGCTTCGCCCCGGAACGGCCCGAGCAGCGGCTGGCTGTCGAGGGCATCGATCATGTCCTCGGCATCCGTCCGGCTGAGCGGGACAGGGCAGAACACCACGTCGCCCACGGTCTCGGCCAGGATGCCACCCACTCCCAGCATGGCGTTCAGGCCGAACTGGGGGTCCCGCACCAACCCGGCGATGAGCTGCCT
>DASTFY010000232.1:0-5221 GCA_035719525.1 Acidimicrobiales bacterium | reverse complement strand
GTCGTCCACGCCACCGTCGCCACGGTGGCGATGCCCAGTCGCTGGTAGATGGCGGCACGGCGAGGGTCGTAGATGCGGGCGACGACGTTGTCGATGCCGACCGTCTCGCGCGAGACGCGCGCGATCAGGATGTTCGAGTTGTCACCGTTGGTGACCGCCGCGACGGCGGCCGCCTGCTCGATCCCCGCCTCCAACAGGCGATCCCGGTCGAAGCCGATGCCGGCGATGGCCTGACCGGCGAAGTCGGTCGGCAACCGGCCGAAGGCCTCCGGGCGCTTGTCGATGATCGCTACGGTGTGGCCGGCCTCCGTGAGGTTGCGGGCCAGGGCCGAGCCCACCCGGCCGCAGCCGACTACCACGACGTGCACCCGACGTCCTCCTCCGCTTCTCGAGCGGGCCGCATCCTATCCGTGGGCGCTCAGCGCCCCTCCGGGGACCCTCTGTGGTGGTGAGTGGTGTGCCACCATGCGCGGGACATGTACTCGGTGCTCAAGCGGGTCTTCGTCGGCAGCCCCATCGCCACCTCCGAGGAGCACCACACGAGGCTCCCCAAGAAGGTGGCGTTGCCGGTGTTCGCATCGGACGCCATCTCCTCCACGGCCTACGCCACGCAGGAGATCTTGATCGTCCTCATCCCCGCCGTGGGGCTCGCCGCCACCGACTACCTGGTGCCGCTGGCCTTGGTGGTGTGCGTGCTCCTCGCCCTCGTCATCACCAGCTACCGGCAGACGGTCATGGCCTACCCCGGCGGCGGCGGGACCTACATCGTCAGCCGGGAGAACCTGGGGCCGAGGATCGCGCTGTTCGCGGGAGCCTCGATCCTCGTCGACTACGTGCTCACCGTCGCGGTCTCGGTCTCGGCCGGCGTCGCCGCCATCACCTCGGCCTTCCCGGACCTGGCGCAGTATCGCGTGGGCCTCTGCCTGGGCTTCGTGGCCCTGATGACGATGGCCAACCTGCGGGGCCTCAAGGAGTCGGGCATCCTGTTCGCTCCCCCGACCTACATCTACGTCGCGGTGCTCTTCGTGATGATCGCATTGGGCCTGTACCGGTACTACACGGGCCATCTGGCTCCGCTGCCACCTGACGTGGCCTCGATCGAGGAGATCACCGGGGGGGCGGCACTCACCGGCATCAGCATCATGGTCCTGCTCCGCGCCTTCGCATCAGGCGCGGTGGCATTGACGGGCGTCGAGGCCATCGCCGACGGTGTGCCGGCGTTCAAGAAGCCGGAGAGCCGCAATGCGGCCCGCACGCTGGCGACGATGGCCGTCATCCTCGGCATCGGCTTCTTCGGACTGGCGCTGCTCTCCAACCGGCTGAACCCCACCGCCTCGGAGGAAGAAACGCTGCTGTCGATCTTGGGGAGCGCGGTCTTCGGCAGTGGGACCTTGCTCTACTACATCCTGCAGTTCTCGACCTTCGCCATCCTCATCCTGGCGGCCAACACGGCCTACGCCGACTTCCCGCGGCTGTCGTCGATCATCGCCAGGGACGAGTTCCTGCCCCACCAGTTCAAGAACCGGGGCGACCGGCTGGTGTTCTCCAACGGCATCGTCGTGCTGGCCGTCATGGCCTCCGTCTTGATCGTCGGGTTCGGCGGTGAGACCACCGCGCTCATCCCTCTCTATGCCGTGGGCGTGTTCACCGGCTTCACCCTGAGCCAGGCCGGCATGGTCCGCTACCAGCGCCGCGAGCGGGCACCGGGCTGGCAGACGCGCATGGTCGTGAACCTGGTCGGCGCGGTGGCCACCGCCGTCGTCCTCGTCGTGGTGGTGGTGTCGAAGTTCACCAGCGGGGCGTGGCTCCCGGCGGTCGTCATCCCCGCCATCGTCGTGCTCTTCCGCGCCATCGGCCGGCACTACCACGGCGTGCGGGAGGAGATCAGCGTGACGGACGGGTGGCGGGCCCGCCGCCACACCCACACGGTGGTCGTGCTCGTCGGCAGCGTCAACAAAGGGACGCTCCAAGGGATCGCCTACGCCCGATCCCTGGCGCCGGACCGGCTCCTCGCCGTCAGCGTGGTGACCGACGACGAGGAGGCCGCGCAGCTCACCGAGCAGTGGGCCAAGCACGACGTGCCCGTCGAGTTGCACGCCCTCCACTCGCCGTACCGGAACCTCACCCGGCCGGTGCTGCGCTTCCTCGACGAGCTCGACGCCGAGTCCCGCGATGACATCATCACCGTGGTCATCCCCGAGGTCGTCGTGAACCGCTGGTACCTGCAGGTGCTCCACAACCAGACCGCTCTGGCCCTCAAGGCCCGACTGCTCTTCCGGCCGCACACGGTGGTGACGTCGGTTCCCGTCCACATCGGCGAGCCGGAAAGCTGACCCACCTGGACGTCGCGACGGGTGCGCGATGCTGGCGCCCGCCATGTACTCGACCACGAAACGGATCCTCGTCGGCAAGCCCATCGCGTCGGCGGAGGAGCACCACCAGCGCCTCCGCAAGATCGTGGCCCTGCCGGTATTCGCCTCGGACGCCATCTCCTCGACCGCCTATGCCACCGACGAGATCCTGGTCGTGCTGCTCATCCAGGCCCACATCGGTGCCGCGGCGTGGCAGTACCTGGTGCCCATCGCCCTCATCGTCTGCGTGCTGCTGACCATCGTGGCGGTCAGCTATCGCCAGACGATCTTCGCCTACCCCGGCGGGGGCGGCAGCTACATCGTCAGCAGGGAGAACCTGGGGACGATCCCTTCGTTGGTGGCGGGATCGGCGCTCCTGATCGACTACACCCTCACGGTGGCCGTTTCGGTGGCCGGCGGTGTCCTGGCCATCCGCTCGGCGGCCGGGTTCGACCAGAAGTGGACCGTCCCCCTCTGCCTGTTGTGCATCGTGCTGATGACCGTCGCCAACCTGCGCGGGGTCAAGGAGTCCGGCGGCCTCTTCGCCGGGCCGACCTACTTCTACATCGTGATGCTGGTCATCCTGATCGTGACCGGGCTCATCCGGATCTTCGTGTTCGACCTCGGCCCCATCCCGCTGACCGAGGAGGGCGAGCTGCTGTCCGAGGAGACCCAGACGCTGTCGTTCCTCCTGCTGCTGCGGGCGTTCTCGTCCGGGGCGGTGGCGCTGTCCGGCGTGGAAGCAGTGTCCAACGGCGTCCCGGCGTTCAAGCGCCCGGAGGCCCGCAACGCGTCGCGGACGCTCATCTCCATGGCGGTGATCCTCGGCACCACGTTCCTCGGGGTCTCCATCCTGGCCGCCCATCTCGAGCCCTACCGGGGCGAGGAGGACCCGACCGGCATCGCGCTGATGGCGGCGTGGATCTATGACGGTGAGGGCGTCCTGTTCTGGCTGACGCAGATCAGCACCTTCGCCATCCTCATCCTCGCCGCGAACACCGCCTACGCCGACTTCCCCCGCCTGTCCTCGATCATCTCCCGAGACGGGTTCCTACCCCGGCAGTTCAAGAACCGCGGCGACCGGTTGGTGTTCTCCAACGGCATCATCTTCCTGGCGGTGATGGCCAGCTTCCTGATCGTCGTCTTCGACGGCAACATCAGCGCTCTGATCCCGCTCTACGCCTTCGGCGTCTTCACGGGCTTCACGCTGAGCCAGGCCGGCATGGTGGTGCACCACTTCCGCTTCAAGGAGCCGAACTGGCGCCTGAACGCCGCCATCAACGGTCTGGGCAGCGTCACCACCGGCATCGTCGCCCTGGTCGTGGTGGTCTCGAAGTTCACCGCGGGCGCATGGATTCCGGCGGTGCTCATCCCGGTGATGGTGCTCGGGCTGCGCATGATCGGGAAGCACTACGAACACGTGCACGAAGCCGTGCATGTGCCCACTTCGTATCGGGCGCCCCGCCACACGCACTACGTGGTGGTGCTGGTGGGATCGGTGAACAAGGGCGCGCTCAACGCCATCAGCTACGCCCGCTCGTTGGCGCCCGACCGGCTCATCGCCGTTTCGGTGGTCGGCGATGCGTCGGAGCAGGAAGAGGTCGTGAGAGCCTGGGCGGAGTACAACATCCCGATCGAACTGCACACCATCTCCTCGCCCTACCGGGAACTGTCCCGTCCCGTGCTGAGGTACCTCGACGAGCTGGACGCCGAATCAACGGACGACATCATCACGGTCGTGATCCCCGAGTTCGTCACCGGCTGGTCCAGCCATTTCCTCCACAACCAGTCGGCGCTCGCGCTCAAAGCCCGCCTCCTGTATCGCCCCAACACGGTCGTGACCTCGGTCCCCGTGCTCGTGGACTGAGGCGCCGGCATGGACATCGTCATCTCCGGCGCCTCCGGGCTGATCGGGGCCGCGCTCACCACGGCGCTGCCCGCCGCAGGGCACCGGCCCATCGCGCTGGTGCGGCGTCCACCGGAGGGGGACGAGATCCGGTGGGATCCCGACAGGGGTGAGATCGACGCCGCGTCCCTCGAGGGCATTGGCGGTGTGGTGCACTTGGCCGGAGCCGGCATCGGCGACCACCGCTGGACCGACGAGTACAAGCTGGAGATCCTGCGCAGCCGCACGACCGGCACGGTCCTGATCTCCGGCACGCTGGCCACCCTGTCCCGTCCGCCGTCGGTGCTGGTGTCCGGCTCGGCCGTCGGGTACTACGGCGATCGTGGCGACGAACCCGTCGACGAGGCCAGCCCGGCCGGCGACGGCTTCCTGTCCGAGGTGTGCGTGGCCTGGGAGGCAGGCACCCTCGCCGTCGAGGAGGCTGGCATCCGCGTCGCCCACATCCGGAGCGGGGTGGTGCTGTCGGCCGAGGGCGGCGCCCTGAAGAAGCAGCTGCCGCTGTTCAAGGCGGGCGCGGGCGGGAAGATGGGCTCGGGTCGGCAGTGGCAGAGCTGGATCTCGATCGACGACGAGGTAGCCGCGATCATCCACCTTCTCGACGGCGACACGGCCGGACCGGTGAACCTCACCGCGCCGAACCCGGTGACCAACGCGGAGTTCACCAAGACGCTGGCGCACGTGCTCGGACGGCCGTCGTTCCTGCCCGTCCCCTCCTTTGCGCCCAAGCTCCTGCTCGGCGCCGAACTGGCCGAAACCCTGCTCTTCACCGGCCAGAGGGTGCTGCCGGGCGTGCTCTCCCGCTCGGGCTTCCAGTTCCAGCATCCGACACTCGAGGTTGCGCTGCGCTCGGTGCTGGGCAAACCTGCCGCGGCATGACAACCGATGCCACCGGCGAGCGCGTCGTCCGGGCGGAGCGGATCATCCCCGCCGACGTCGCCACCGTCTTCGACGTGCTGGCCGATCC
>DASTFY010000231.1:0-9569 GCA_035719525.1 Acidimicrobiales bacterium | reverse complement strand
GACCGGGTCCTCGCTGACGCCGCCGAACAGGCCCTTCAACGTGGCGAGCGTGAGGATGCGGGTGTCGTAGTCGGCGATCTGGCCCTCGTAGCAGACCTCGACCGTCGCCGGGACGCCCTCGGCCAGCGACGTGAACAGGCGACCCAAGCGCTCGGCGAGGGCCAGGAAGGGCCGGACCGTCTCGGATGCTTCGGCGGCGCTGACGTTGACGGCGAAGGGCACGAACTCTCCCTCCAGGGCCAGCTCGACCATCTCGGCGATCGTCCCGCCGGCCTTGTCCTGCGCCTCCCGGGTGCTGGCGCCGAGGTGGGGGGTGACGATCACGCTGTCCAGCTCGAACAACGGCGACTCGGTGGTCGGCTCGTGCTCGAAGACGTCCAGCGCCGCGCCCGCGATGACGCCCTCTCGGATCGCCCACGCCAGCGCGTCCTCGTCCACGATGCCGCCCCGGGCCACGTTGATGACCCGCAGCGTCGGCTTGGCCTGAGCCAGCAGCTCCTTCCCCACCAGGCCGACGGTCTCCTTGGTGCGCGGAAGGTGGATGGAAAGGAAGTCGGCCTCGCCCACCACCCGCTCCAGCGACGCCAGCTCGACACCCATCTGCCGCGCCCGCTCGTCGCTGACGAACGGGTCGTAGGCCATGACCCGCATCCCGAAGGCCTGCGCCCGCTGGGCGACCAGCTTGCCGATGCGACCCAGTCCCACGACGCCGAGCGTCTTGCCGTCGAGCTCCACCCCTTCCCACTGCGAGCGCTCCCACCGGCCGGCCCGCAGCGCACCGTGGGCCTGGGGGATGTTGCGGGCCTGGGCGAGCAGTAGCGCCATCGTGTGCTCGGCCGCCGACACGATGTTGGACTGGGGCGCGTTGACGACCATCACGCCGCGCCGGGTCGCCGTCTCCAGGTCGACGTTGTCCAGGCCGATGCCGGCCCGGCCCACCACGAGCAGATCCTCGGCCGCCTCCAGGACCTCGCCCGTGACCTGGGTGGCCGAGCGGATGATGAGGGCGTGGACGTGCCGGACGGCGTCGATGAGCCCTTCGGGCGTCAACCCGAGCTGGAGATCGACGTCGTGCCCGGCGGCTCGCAATTCCTCCAGCCCACCCTCGGCGATCTCCTCCGTGACGAGGATCCGGGCCATCAGCCCAGCAGCTCCTGTAGGCGGGTCACGCCGTCCACCAGGTCCTCGTCCCCCAAGGCGAACGACAGCCGCATGTAGCCCGGGCTGCCGAACGCCTCTCCGGGCACGAGCGCCACCTTGGCTTCGCCGAGGATGACCTCGGCCAGGTCGAGCGTCGTGTCCACGGTCCGCCCGCCGATCTCGCGACCGAGCACGTGCTCGAACGACGGGAAGCAGTAGAAGGCGCCCTGGGGCTCGAGGCAGGTGACGCCTGGGATCTCGGTGAGCATGCGGTGCATGATGCGGCCGCGACGCTCGAAGGCCGAGCGCATCATGGCCACCGCTTCGAGGTCGCCGCTGACGGCGGCGAGGGCGGCCCGCTGGGCCACGTTGCTCACGTTGGACGTGGCGTGGGATTGGAAGTTGGTCGCCGCGGCCGTGACGTCCGTGGGGCCGATCATCCAGCCCACCCGCCAACCGGTCATGGCGTAGGTCTTGGCCACCCCGTTCACGACGAGGCAGGTGTCGGCCAGCTCCGGCACCAGCACCGGCATGGACGTGAACTCGTTGGGCTCGTAGACCAGGTGCTCGTAGATCTCGTCGGTGATCACCCAGAGGCCGTGCTCGAGCGCCCATCGACCGATCGCCTCGACCTCCTCCGGCGGGTACACCGCACCGCTCGGATTGTCCGGCGACACGAACAGGAGGACCTTCGTCCGCGGGGTACGGGCGGCCTCCAGCTGTTCGACCGTCACCCGGAAGCCGGCGGCCTCGTCGGTCGGGACGACGACCGGGACCCCTCCGGCCAGGGTGATCGCCTCGGGGTAGGTCGTCCAGTAGGGAGCGGGGCAGATCACCTCGTCACCCGGATCGCACAGGGCGGCGAAGGCGGTGAAAACGGCGTGCTTGCCGCCGTTGGTGACGAGCACGTTGGCCGCGGCGCAGTCGAAGCCGGAGTCTCGCTTGGTCTTGACGGCGATGGCCTCACGCAGCTCGGGCAGGCCGCCGGCGGGCGTGTAGCGGTGGTTCTTCTCATCGCGGCAGGCGGCCACGGCGGCCTCGACGATGTGCTGCGGCGTCGGGAAGTCGGGCTCGCCGGCACCGAAGCCGATGACGTTCTCACCGGTGGCCTTGAGCGCTTTGGCCTTGGCGTCGACGGCCAGCGTGGCGGATTCGGCGATGGACCCTACGCGCTTGGAGATGCGGCTCACGGTGCCTCATGCTGGCACAGTGACCTCCCCGATCGTCATCCCCTTTGCGCTGCTCCCGCGGGACGGTCGGTTCGGTTGCGGGCCATCAAAGGTGCGGCCGGAAGCGCTCGACGCGCTGGTTTCCACTGGTCGGACATGGATGGGCACCTCGCATCGCCAGGCGCCGGTGCGGGCAGTCGTCGGCTCCGTCCGGGACGGGCTGCGGGCGCTGTTCGGCCTGCCCGACGGGTGGGAGGTCATCGTCGGCAACGGCGGCGCGACCGTGTTCTGGGACGTCGCCACATTCGGGCTCATCGAGCAGCGCAGCCATCACCTGGTGTTCGGCGAGTTCTCCTCCAAGTTCGCCGAGGCCGCCTCCCGGGCGCCCCACCTCGGCGAGCCCGCCGTCGTGACCAGCCCGCCGGGCACCCATCCGCAGATCGCCGCGGCCGACGGCGCCGACACGTACGCGCTGACGCACAACGAGACCTCGACCGGAGTGATGATGGAGTTGCGACGGCCTGAGGGCGCCGCGGCCGACGCCCTGGTGATCGTCGACGCCACGTCGGCCGCCGGCGGGCTGGCCTGGGCGCCGACGGAGGTCGACGTCTACTACTTCGCCCCCCAGAAGTGCTTCGCCTCCGACGGCGGGCTCTGGCTGGCTTGCTGCTCGCCGGAGGCGGTCGAGCGCATCGGGCGGATCGCCGCGACCGGTCGCTGGGTGCCCGCTTCGCTGGATCTGCGGATCGCCCTCGAGAACAGCCGGGCCGACCAGACGTACAACACGCCGGCGCTGGCCACGCTGTTCCTGCTCGACCAGCAGCTCCGGTGGATGCTCGACCAGGGGGGGTTGGCCTGGTGCGTGGCCCGCTCGCAGCGCTCGGCCGAAGTGCTCTACGGCTGGGCGGCCGAGCGGCCCTTCGCGGTGCCCTTCGTCGCCGAGCCGGCACAGCGGTCGACCGTGGTCGCCACCATCGATCTCGAGGGGGTGGACGCGGCGACGGTCACGGCGGTGCTGCGGGCCAACGGAGTCGTCGACACGGAGCCCTACCGCAAGCTGGGCCGCAACCAGGTGCGCATCGGCCTGTTCCCCTCCATCGACCCCGACGACGTCGCGGCCCTCACCCGCTGCGTGGACTTCGTCGTCGATCACCTGTCGTGAACGACGAGCTGATGTGGCACGACTCGCCGGCCTTGCACCGGCCGGTCCTGCTGGCTGCATTCACGGGCTGGTTCGACATCGCCGGCGGCGCGACGGGCGCCGTGCGGCACCTCGGCGGAGACGAGGGGACACTGCTGGCCTCGATCGAGCCGGACGGCTTCTTCGACTTCACGGCCCGCCGGCCGACGGTGTCCCTCGATTCCGACGGCGAACGGGTGGTGGCGTGGCCGCGCAACGAGTTCCGCGAAGGTGCGGCGGCGGGCTCGGACGACTCCGACGACTCCGAGGGGCCGGAGGGTGCGCGCGGTCCGCGGCCTGCGCACGACCTCGTCGTCCTGGCCGGCGAGGAGCCCAACCTGCGGTGGGCCACCTTCGCCGACCTGGTCGTGGAGGTCGTGCAGCGGCTGCGGTGCGAGATGGTCGTGACGCTCGGCACGGTGGCCGACACCCATCCGCACACCCGCCAGCCGCTGGTGTTCGGCAGCTCGACCAACGAGGCGTTGGCCTCCCGGCTCGGGCTGAGCCGGCCCCGCTACCAAGGCCCGACCGGGGTGGTGGGGGTGCTCCACGAGCGCCTGGACCGTCTCGAGGTGCCGGCCATCTCGCTGCGGGCGCCGGTGCCGCACTATCTGGCCGCCTCCCCCAACCCGAAGTCGACCGTGGCGTTGCTGCAGCACCTGGAGCACGTGCTCGGAGTGCCGACAGGCCACCGCGCGCTGGCCGAGGAGGTAGCGGCGTGGGACCGGCGCCACGACCAGGCCGTCGAGGAGGACGACGACGCGCCGGCCTACGTGCGCCAGCTCGAGGCCGTCCACGACCAACGCCTGGAGGCGGCCGTAGCCGGTGAAGCCGACCTGGCCGCCGAGCTCGACGCCTTCCTGCGAGAGCAACAGGACGGCGGCGACCCCGGCGACAACCAACCTGGTTGAGCTCGCCCGCTAGCGAATCGATATCGATTCGGTAGCCACGGGGACGGGGCGGATGGCGGTCAGGAGGCGGCTGACGACGCAGAACCAGGCCAGCGTGGCGGCGGCCCCACCGAGCACGGCGATCGGCATGGTCGACGAGCCCGTCCGCTCGAACAGCTGGCCGATCATCCACGGGAGCCCGAAGGCGCCTACCGCGGCGGCGCCGATGAACCACGCCGTGGCGGTGCCGGTGATCGCCACGTGCCGTTCGGCGAAGGAGATCATCGTCGCGAACTGCGGCGCCACCCCCAGCCCCATCAGCGCGGTCGCCAGCCAGATGAGCGGCCCGTCGCCGGCTGCGACCATGAGTGCCGCGGCCCCCAGCGCGACGGTGCAGGCGGCCAGCATCATCACGCGGGGCTCGACGACGGCGGCCAGCGGGATGGCGAGCAGGCGCCCGAGGGCGAAGGCGCCCCAGAACGTGGCCGTCAGCCACGCCGGACCGTTCACGCCGCCCACCTCGAGGTCCTCGCCGTAGGCGTAGATCCATCCGGCGAAGCCGAGCTCCACGCCCACGTAGATGACGAAGAACCCGGCAATGGCCAGCAGGATCGGGGTGGGCGCCGGGGGCCGGCCCTCAGCGGCTTCGTGGGCGCCGGGCGCCGGCTCGTCCCGGCGCAGCAGGATCACCGCCATGAGGAGCGCCGCCGCCGCGCCGATCCAGCAGACCGGTCCCAGATCACCTGACCAGGCCAGCGACCGGTTGATCAGCAGCGGGCAGGCCAGCGCGCCGAGGGCGAAGCAGAAGTGGAGCGCGTTCATCATCGGGCCCACGCCGGCGCCCCTGGTCCACACCATGAGGGTGTTGCCACCCACGTCGAGGACGGATGCCGCGAAGCCCATCAGGCAGAACAGCACGAGCAGCATGGGGAAGGAACGGGTGACCGAGATGGCCAGCAACGAGGCGGCCACGCCGACCAGCCCCCCGGACATGATCCGGTGCCCGAGCCCGGCGTCGTAGCCCCGGCCGCCGAGGACGGCACCGGCGAGGTAGCCGATCGACTGCGCCACGAACAACGCGCTGATGGTGGCCAGGCTCACGCCCGTCTGGTCCCGCAAGGTGGTGAGGGCCGGGCCGACGAAGATCATCGCCAGCCCGAGCACCACGAACGACGCCAGATAGGCGAACCCCGGGTCCCGCCGGCCTCCCCCCCTCACACGATGTACGGCGAGACGGCGTTGCGGGCCAGGAGGAAGCCGGCCTTCACCTTCTCGTCGGTTCCCTCGAAGGCGCGATCCTCGTGCTCGACGATGATGGCGTGGTCGTAGCCCGCCCGGTAGAGCGCGGCGACGAAACGATCCCACTGAACCAGCCCCAGGCCGGGCAGCCGGGGCACCTGCCAGCCCATCCCGGCCGACATGACGCCGCGGTCGTAGAGGCCGTCCCGGTCGATCTCCATGTCCTTGGCGTGGACGTGGTAGATGCGGCTGGCGAACTCCCGCACCACCCGCTCGTAGTCGATCATCTGCCAGACCAGGTGGCTGGGATCGAGGTTGAGGCCGAGCGTGTCGCCGTCGAGATGACCGAACACCTCCCGCCAGACAGCCGGCGCGTACATCAGGTTCTGCCCGCCGGGCCACTCGTCCTGGCTGAAGATCATCGGGCAGTTCTCGATGCCGATCTTGACGCCGTGGTCGGCGGCGTGGCGGACCAGGTCCGGCCAGACCACGGTGAAGGCCTCGAAGTTCTCCTTCACCGACTTGTGCTGGTCGTTGCCGATGAACGTGTTGACCACCGGTACGCCCATACGCGACGCCGCCACGATGACGTCGCGGATGTGCGCCGCCACCTCGGCCCGGTGATCAGGATCGGGGTGGAGCGGGTTCGGGTAGTAGCCCAGGCCCGAGACCTCGATGCCCCGCTCGGCCAGGTCGGCGACCAGCTCCTTGGCCTCGACCTCGCCCAGGTTGGCGCAGTCGATGTGGGAGACGCCGGAGTAGCGACGGGTCACGCCCTCGCCCCGGGGCCAGCACGCCACCTCGAGGGCCGAGAAGCCGTTGGCCGCCGCCCAATCGGCGACGTCGGCCAGTGGGGTGTCGGGGAATGCGGCGGTGAGGAGTCCCAGCTTCATCGTGCTACCTCTCTCTCTTGATCGTGACCCAGGTGCCGCTGCGGGCGGACTCGGCGATGGCTTCGCAGACGATCACTGCATCATGGCCGGCGGCAAAGGTCGGATACGAAGGCTCGGCCGACCGCTGGCCGGCGTCGATGTCCCGGTACACCGCGGCGAAGAGCGCCTTGAACGTGTCCGGATAGCCCTCGACGTGACCGGCGGGGTACGAGGCGGCTGCCGCGCCAGGCGGGGTCATGAGCGAGCCGTCCTTGTTCAGCACCTCGTTCGGTCGTCCCCTGTGCCCGATCCACAGGTATTCCGGGCTCTCGGACTCCCACGCCAGGGCGGCCTCGGAGCCGTCGACCTCCCACGCCAGCCGGTTCTTGCGGCCCGCTGACACCTGGCTGACCGAGCACAGCCCTCTGGCGCCGTCCTCGAAGCGGAGCAGGATCCCGGCGGCGTCGTCGCTCTCCATCGTCTCGCGCACCCGCTCGACGTCGCCCACCTTCGCCGCGGCGAAGGTCTCGACCTCGCCGACGGGGTGGTTGCGCTCCGAGATGAACGTGTGCAGGTCGGCGCAGACGGCCTCGATCCGCTGCCCGCAGATGAACCCGACCAGGTCCAGCCAGTGGCTGCCGATGTCGGCCACCGCCCGCAGCGTTCCCTGCCGGGACGAGACCAGGCGCCAGTTCCAGTCGGTGTCCAGCAGCAACCAGTCCTGGTGGTAGCCGCCGGTGACGAAGCGGGGCGCCCCGATGGCGCCGTCGCGCACCAGCCCGGCCGCGTGCTGGTTGTGCGGGTAGTAGCGGATGTTGAAGCACACGGCGTGGACGAGCCCACTGGCCTCGGCCAGCTCCAGCAGCTCCACCGTCTCGTCCGGAGAAACGCCGAGCGGCTTCTCGCAGACCACGTGCTTGCCGGCCGCGATGGCACCGCGGACCTGGGAGGCGTGCACGTCGTTGGGGCTGGTGATGTGAACGACGTCCACCGAGGGATCGGCCAGCAGGGCCTCCACGCTGTCGAACACCGGCGGGAGATGCGCTGCCGCGGCCTTGACCCGGGCGCGCTCCGGCGAGGATCCGGCCACGCCCACCACCTCGACACCGAGCCGGCGGAGCGCCTCGGTGTGCGCCACGCCCATCATGCCGGTGCCGATCACGGCCGCCTTCACTCGGTGAGACATCGTCACGATCCCTTCTGGCCGGTGAGGCGCACGTAGACCCACGCCAGGATCAGCACGATCAAGCCGTACAGCACCTGTCGGAACGCCTCACTCGTGTCCAGCGACAGCAGGAGCCGGTTGAGCACCGTGAGGATGAGTGCGCCGATGATCGTGCCGCTGTAGCCGCCCGAGCCGCCGAGGATGGAAGTGCCGCCGATCACCGCCGCCGCCACGGAGGGCAGCAGGTAGGCGTTGGTCTGGTCCGGGCCCACGGAGCCGGTCGTGCCGGAGAACAGCAGCCCGCCGATGGCGGCCAGCACGGCGCTGATGACGTACACCGCCAACAGCACCTGCCACACCCGCACGCCGGCCAGCCGGCACGCGACAGGGTTGTCGCCCACGGCGTAGATCATGCGGCCCAGGCCGGACGAGCTGAGGCCCAGCACGATCAACGCGGAGATCGCCGCCCACACGAGGAAGTTCATCGGCAGGGGGCCGAACAGGGTGCCCGACCCGACGTCGTCCACGACGCTCAGGATCTGCGTCGACCCGGAGAGGAAGGTCTTGAGTCCCACCGTGACCACACCCAACAGGACGCTGGCCATGCCCAAGGTCATGATCAGCGGGTTGACCTTGAACACACCGATGCCCACGCCGTTGACCACGCCCACACCGACGCCCACGAGGAGGGACAGCGAAAGGGCGACCACGGTGCCACTACCGCTCTGGTTGGCGGCCACGTACGCCGCGAAGTTCGCGGTCATCGCGATCGACAGGTCGATGCCGGCCGTCAGCATGCACAGGGTCTGGCTGGCGGCGAAGATGGCCAACGGGCAGGCCAGCAGCAGGATCGACCGCACGCCCCGCACCGTGAAGAGGCTGTCGTCCTGCAGGCCGGTGATGAGGTAGAGCACCACCAGGACCGCGCTCAGCACGATGATGGGGCGCTCGGCCAGGACGTGGCGCCAGTCCCGACGGGACGCGGTGGTGGCGAGGGCGGCGGTCACGATCCTTTCCGCTTCGCTTGCACCAGACCGCCCACCATGACCACGAGGATGATGAGGATGCCTCGGGCCGTTTCCGCGTAGCTCGGGTCCCAGCCGAGGCCGAGCATGATGGCGGGGATCAGCGTGAGGCACATGGCGGCCAGCACCGGCCCCACCAGACCCCCCACGCCGCCAGAGAGAGCCACCCCGCCGAGCACCACGGCAGCAACGCTGTTGAGGGTGGCGTTGGCTCCGATGGAGGCGCGGGGCTCGCCACTGCCGGTGAAGGCAGTGGTGATGATCCCGGCCGTCCCGGCCAGCAGCCCGCCCACCGAGTAGGCCAGCACCCGCACCCTGCCCACCCGCACCCCCGACAGGAAGGCGGCGTTGCGATCGCTGCCGACGGCGAACATGGCGATGCCGGTCCGGCTGCGCTTCAGGGGCAGCCAGATGATGAGCAGCGCCCCCACGATCCAGAGGATCGACGGCCACGGCTCGGAGAAGCCACCGACCACCCGCCGCTGGAGATCGGCGGAGAAGCCGCCTCCGGGTGAGGACAGGACGAACAGGGCCAGCCCCGACAAGATGAAGCTGGCGGCCAACGTGACGACGATGTCGGGGATGCCCGACACCGTGATGACGACGCCGATGAGCGTCGACAGGGCCATGGCGATGGCGATGACGACGAGCGCCAGCGCCACGCACGTACCCAGGCTCTGGCCCTCCATCCAGCGGGCGGCCAGGCAGTTGGTGAACACCATCATGGACCCGACGGAGAGGTCGATGCCGCCCGAGATCACGACGATGGCCTGCGCCATGGCGAGGAAGGCCAGGCTCATCGTCCCGGCGGTGATGGTGCGTACCTCGAAGGCGCCGAAGCTGGGTACCTGCGAGGAGCGCCAGAACAGCAGCACCAGCAGCAACAGCG
>DASTFY010000230.1:0-7770 GCA_035719525.1 Acidimicrobiales bacterium | reverse complement strand
GGCCCACTCCGCGCCACCTTGCAGACACCTCGCCGACCGTAGGTCCACCGGGGCACCACAGACTCTGAACAAGGGGACAACGCCCGATGAACTCCGGAAGGCAAGAAGGACCCGGAGATGCCTACACTCCGGTTGTTTCTCCCGAGACGGAGGCCCATGCGGTTCCGGTTGATGCCCCGCGACGAGGGGTTCTACCCCTTGTTCAAGCAAGCGGCGGACAACGCCGTCGCCTGCTCGGCCGTCCTGCGGGACCTCGCCGCCCGCCCCGAGGACGCCAGCGTGCTCGTGGGCAAGCTCATCGAGGCCGAGCACCGCGGGAACGAGATCGTGAAGGCCATGCAGGCCCGCCTCGACACCGCCATCGTGACCCCGTTCGACCGCGAGGACATCCTGGCCCTGATCTCCGGCCTCGACAGCGCCGTGGACGACCTGCGCAACGCCGGTGAGTTCATCGACCTGCACCGCATCGTCGAGCCCCTCCCCGAGGCCACGGAGATCGCCGACGTCGTCCACCTGATGGCGGAGACGACGGTCCGGCTGATGGTGAAGCTGCCCAAGCTGCGGGACCTGCGGGAAGAGCTGGACGAGATCGACCAGCTCGAGTCCCACGGCGACGACCTGTATCGCCGCGCCATCGCCCACCTCTTCTCGGGCGAGTTCAAGGCCTTCACGGTCCTCCGGTGGAAAGACGTGGTCGAGTCGATGGAGAGCGCGCTCAACTCCTTTGAGCGAGCGAGCGACATCGTGGCGTCGATCGCCGTCAAGCACAGCTGACAGCGCCCATGGAGCTCGTACTGCTGGCCATCGTCATCGCGGTCGCGCTCGGATTCGACTTCGTCAACGGGTTCCACGACGCCGCCAACTCGATCGCCACCGTCGTGGCCACCCGCGTCCTGACCCCCGGCCTGGCGGTCGTATGGGCCGCGCTGTTCAACTTCGTGGCGTTCGCGGTGTTCGGCACGAAGGTGGCGGCCACCATCGCCACGGGCGTGGTCGATCCGGCGGTCCTGACGATCTCCGTGGTGTTCGCCGGGCTGATCGGCGCCATCGTCTGGAACGTCCTCACCGCCTACCTGGGGCTGCCCTCGTCGTCCTCCCACGCCCTGGTGGGCGGCATGGCCGGGGCCGCCGTCGCCAAGGCGGGCTTCGGCGTGCTGATCCCGAGCGGGCTGGCGACGATCGGGGTGTTCATCGTGTACTCCCCGCTCATCGGCCTCGCCCTCGCGCTGATCCTCGTCGTCATCGTGAGCTGGGCCGTGCACTGGATCCGCCGGCCCCGCGGCGTCAACCGCGCGTTCCGCGGGCTGCAGCTCGTGTCGGCCGCGGCGTTCAGCCTCGGCCACGGCTCCAACGACGCGCAGAAGACCATGGGCGTGATCCTGGCGCTGCTCATCGCGGCCGGCCGGGTGAGCGAGGACTCCGAGGTCCCCCTCTGGGTGGTGCTGTCGTCCCACGCCGCCATCGCTCTCGGCACCCTCTTCGGAGGATGGCGCATCGTGCGGACCATGGGGACCAAGCTCACCCGGCTGCAGCCCATGGGCGGAGTGTGCGCCGAGAGCGCCGCCGCCAGCATGCTGTTCTTCGCGTCGGCCAACGGCATCCCGGTGTCGACCACGCACACGATCGCGGGCGGGATCGTCGGCGTCGGCTCAGCCCGACGCCTCTCGGCCGTGCGCTTGGGCGTTGCCCGCCGGGTGATGTGGGCTTGGGTGCTCACCATCCCTGGCTCCGCGGCGGTGGCCGCAGTGGTCTATTGGGCCGTGGCGGCGGTCCCGTGAGGCGCGCCGTCGACAAACGAGCCGCCCTCTTCGTGGTGGCTGCTGTTCTGTGCGGGCTGATCATCCCGGTCACCCCGGCTCACTACCAGACCGTGGGCGAGGTCCTCGTCGTGGTGTACCTCCTGCTCGCTCTGGCGTCCTGGCTCGACTTCCGCAGCCGGGCGTAGGAAGAATCCACCCACCCATCCGCCGATCCAGCCGCACTCAGGGAGAAGCCCATGTCGATCACCCGCGCCGTCCTGCACCGGTTGATGGTCGAGCCGGGCAACCCGGCCAACCTGGCCCAGCGCGACCCGAGCTGGAAAGGTGGCAAGGAGTTCGCGCACCTGCACGGAAAGGACGCCAAGAAGCGGGCCGAGGAGGACCTCGAGCAGTCCCGGGCCGAGATCGCCCGGGAGCAGGAGCTCCTGTGGGCCAGCGACACCCGGTCGTTGCTCGTGATCTTCCAGGCCCTCGACGCCGCCGGCAAGGACGGCACCATCAAGCACGTCATGTCCGGGGTCAACCCGCAGGGGTGCGAGGTCACCTCGTTCAAGCAGCCGTCGGCCGAGGATCTCGACCATGACTTCCTCTGGCGCGTGGCCAGGAGGCTGCCGGAACGGGGCCGCATCGGCATCTTCAACCGGTCCCACTACGAGGAGGTGCTCGTGGTGCGGGTGCATCCAGAGCTCCTGGCGCACCAACAGCTTCCTCCCGGGCCGCGCGGCGCCCGGTTCTGGAAGGAGCGCTTCGAGAGCATCAACGCGTTCGAGCGCCACCTCGCCCGCAACGGCACCACCATCGTCAAGTTCTTCCTCCACGTCTCCAAGGAGGAGCAGCGGCGGCGGCTCCTCGACCGCCTGGAGGAGCCGGGCAAGGAGTGGAAGTTCGCGGCCGGCGACGTCTCCGAGCGTCAGCACTGGGATGCCTACGTCAGGGCCTTCGAGGACGCCATCACCGCCACCTCGACCAGGTGGGCGCCGTGGTACGTGATCCCCGCCGATCACAAGCCGCTCATGCGCACCCTGGTGGCGGGCGTGCTCGTCGAGACCATCCGCTCGCTGGCGCCCACCGCTCCCACGGTCAGCCCCGAACAGCACGCCGCCAACGAGGAGGCCCGCCGGCTGCTCGAGGCCGAGCAGCAGTGAGAGCGGCCGCAGCGCCGCTACGGTCGGTGCAGTGACGGCGATCGAGGTGCGCCCCGAGCACGAGGCCTTGCGCTCGCTCGTCCACGACTTCGCCGAGGCCGAGATCGCTCCCCATGCCGAAGCCTGGGACCGCGACCACACCTTCCCGCTCGACACCGTGAAGCAGATGGGCCAACTCGGGCTGTTCGGCCTCCCTTTCCCCGAGGCCTACGGGGGAGGCGGGGGCGACCTGACCGCGCTGTGCATCGCCATCGAGGAGATCGCCCGGGCCGACCAGTCCCTGGCCATCACCCTCGAGGCCGCGGTCGGGCGGGGCGCGACCCCGATCCACCGCTTCGGCACCGAGGAGCAACGCCTGCGCTGGCTCCCCGATCTGTGCGCGGGCACCGCGCTCGCCGCCTTCGGGCTGACCGAGCCCGACGCCGGCAGCGACGCCGCCGGGCTGCGCACGAAGGCCGCGCTCGACGGCGCCGACGAGTGGGTGATCGACGGCGAGAAGGCCTTCATCACCAACTCGGGCACGGCGATCACCTCGGTCATCACCATCGCCGCCCGCACCGGTCCCGGGGAGACGAGCACCATCCTGGTCCCGGCCGGCACCCCCGGCCTGGAGGTCCAGCCGCCGTACCGCAAGATGGGGTGGCACGCCTCCGACACGCACGGCCTCACCCTCGACGGTTGCCGCGTGCCGGCCGACCACCTCCTCGGCGAGCAGGGCCGCGGCGTGGCGCAGTTCCTGGCCGTGCTGGACGAGGGCCGGGTGGCGATCTCGGCCCTGGCCACCGGCGTCATCCGCGCCTGCCTGGAGCACTCGGTGACGTACGCGCAGCAACGCAACGCCTTCGGCAAGGCGATCGGGGCCAACCAGGCGGTGGCCTTCGCCTGCGCCGACCTTCAAGTTGCCTTCGACGCCGCGTCCACGCTCACCTACCGGGCCGCCGCCCTGCGCGACGCCGGCCGTCCGTTCAAGACGGAGGCCGCGGTGGCGAAGCTGTTCACCTCCGAGGCGGCGGTCTCGGCCACCCGCACCGCCACGCAGGTCTTCGGCGGCTACGGGTTCATGGACGAGTCCCCGGTCTCGCGCTTCTACCGCGACGCCAAGGTCCTCGAGCTCGGCGAGGGCACGAGCGAGATCCAACGGCTGGTGATCGCCCGCGCCCTCGATCTCCCGGTCTGAGCCGATGCAGCGTCACGCCGCCATCGCCCGCTCGTGGATGGAGGAGGGCCGGCGCGCCGCGCTGGTCCGGGTGACCGATGCCGCCGGGCTGGGCCCTCGCGTCGCCGACGAGATCCTCCTGGTCGACGAGTCCGGCCTCCCGGCCGGCTCGCTGCTCGGCGGTGCCCTCGACTCGGAGCTCACCTCGGCGGCGACGGACCTGCTGGCCGACCCGGCGCGCTCGGTGGCGACGCTGTCGCTCGACGTGTCGCACGACGACGCCGAGAGCGCCGGCCTCACCTGCGGCGGCTACGTCCACGTCCTGGTCCAGCGCCTGGACGACGTGCCGGTCCAGCTCTGGGACGCCCTGGTCGACGGCCGGCCCGCGGCGCTGACCACCGCGCTGGACGGCGAGGCGGGTGCGATCGCCCATGTGGGTGGCCGAGCCCCGGAGGGCAGCCTGGGCTCGGCCGCGCTCGACGACCTGGCCCGCGCCACTGCGTCGCCGCTGCTGGCGCTCCCCGGCCACCACGTCAGCCGGGCCCGGCTGGACGACGTCGAGCTCATCGTCGAGGCGTGGCACCCGGTCCCGCAGCTCGTCGTGGTGGGGGGATCGGCCATCAGCGAGGCGCTGGTGGCTCAGGCGGGCGTGCTGGGCTGGCCGGCGTCAATCGTGACCACCCGCGACGAGGCGGTCACCGCGGTGACGGCCATGCGCGTCAGCGACGTCGTGGTGGTCGTCGACCACGACCACGATCTGGCCACCGCGGTCCTCGTGGCGGCGCTGCAAGGTGAGCCGTTCTACGTCGGCGCGCTCGGCGCCCGCCACACCCAGGTGGAGCGGATGGCCCGCCTCGAACGGGCCGGCGTCGGGAGCGAGGCGCTGGAGCGCTACCACGGACCGACCGGGCTGGACCTGGGCGCCCGCTCCCCCGCGGAGTCCGCGGTGTCGATCGTGGCCGAGATCCTCGCCGTGCGGTCAGGACGCCCGGCTGCGCCGCTGGGGCGAACGGCGGGACGCATCGGGGGCTGAACTCCGCCGGCGTCCATGCCACTGACCCTGCCGCCGCGCCTGACCGGCGCGACGAGGCTGACCTTCGCGCCGAGCCTGACCCTGGCGCGCCGGCTGGCCCTGAGCGAGCGTCGAGGGTGCCTCGGTCGGCCGCGCCGGCGCCATGGGCAGCCGTTCACCGAGCGTCTCCGCCGCTGGCCGCGCCACGCCCTCGGCCATGCCGAGCGCCCGCTGGATCTGCTGTATGGCGCGGACCTGCTCGTGCTTCACGAGAGTGACGACGGTGCCGTCCACGCCCGCTCGCCCGGTGCGCCCGGAGCGGTGGACGTAGTCCTTGTCGTCAGCCGGCGGATCGAAGTGCACCACACAGCCCACGGCATCGACGTGGATGCCTCGGGCGGCCACGTCGGTGGCGACCAGCGCTCTCGCCGAACCCGACGAGAACCGCTGCAGCGCCCGTTCCCGCTGCGGCTGGGTGCGGTTGCCGTGGATGGCGACGGCGGGGACACCGGCCTGACCGAGCTGCTTGACCAGACGGTCGGCGCCGTGCTTGGTCCGGCAGAACACAATGGACGAGCGGTGGCGGGCGATCAGATCGGCGGTCAGCGCGACGCGGCCGTCGGTGTCGGTCCTCCAGAACAGGTGGCGCACCTCGCCCGGCTCGCCGTCGTCCGACGCGATCTCGTGCCGGCGGGGCTCGTGCTGATACCGCCGCACCAGTGCGTCGACCGCACCGTCCAGCGTGGCCGAGAACAACATGGTCTGGCGGTCGGACGCGGTGAGGTCGAGCAGCCGCTTGACGGCGGGCAGGAAGCCCATGTCGGCCATCCGGTCGGCCTCGTCCACGACCACGATCGTCACCGACGAGAGATCGATGGCGCGCTGTGCGACCAGATCCTCGAGCCGGCCGGGGCAGGCCACGACGATGTCCACTCCCCGGTCGAGCGCGGTCCGCTGCGGGCCGTAGCCGACGCCGCCGTAGACGGCTGTCACGCGGCGGCCGGTGGCCGCGGCGAGCGGGGCCAGCTCCCGGCGGACCTGCTCGGCCAGCTCCCGGGTCGGGACGAGGACCAGCCCGCCCGGCCGCTTCGGCCGCGAGGCCGGAACGTTGACGGCGAGAGCGAGGCCGAAGGCCAGCGTCTTGCCGGAGCCCGTCGGCGCCCGGCCGGCGATGTCGTGGCCGGCCAGCGAGTCGGGCAGGGTCGCGGTCTGGATGGGGAACGGGGTGGTGATGCCGTGCCGGTCGAGCACGGCGATGAGCTCGGCGGGCAGGCCGAGCCCGGCGAAGGTGGTGGTCAAGGAAGGCTCCAATTCGAGGGCGATGAGAGGCCTGCTCGAGTGGATCCCTTCCTGGGGGATGCCCTGCGGGCCCACCGGCGCAATCACCGGCGTCGGTCCAGCACCGTGCCGGACGATGGTCAGGCTACCGCTGAAATGGTTTTTTCCGGCGCGGTCAGCGGATGATGGGGACGGGGGTGATGCCTTCGGCCGCCGGAAGCTCGAAGCCGAGCATCTGCCCGTAGAAGGAGAGCTCGGCATCGAGGGCCCGGCGGATGTTGGCGGCCTGGCGGAAGCCGTGCTGCTCGCCCTCGAAGGCCACGTACGCCACCGGGACGTGCCGGTCCTGCAAGGCGGCGACGATCATCTCCGACTGCGCCGGCGGCACCACCTCGTCCTCCAGGCCCTGGAGCACGATGAGCGGCCGGTCGAAGCCGTCCAGGTGGTGGATGGGCGAGCGCTCGACGTAGACGTCCCGGCGCTCCGGGTACGGACCGACGAGCCCGTCCAGGTAGCGGCTCTCGAACTTGTGCGTCTCCAGGGCCAGGGCCTCCAGGTCGGCCACGCCGAAGAGGCTGGCGCCGGCCGCGAACGTGTCGCCGGTGGCCAACGCGGCGAGCGTGGTGAAACCTCCGGCCGAGCCCCCCCGGATGCACAGGCGTCGCGGATCGACCCGGCCCTGGTCGGCCAGCCAGCGCGCTGCGGCCTGGCAGTCCTCCACGTCGGCCACCCCCCAGGCGTCGCGGAGCAGGTTGCGGTAGCGACGACCGAAGCCCGTCGACCCCCGGTAGTTGACATCGACGACCGCGAAGCCCCGCGAGGTCCAGTATTGGACGCCCAGGCGCAGCGCCGGGATGGCGTCGCTGGTCGGGCCGCCGTGGATCATGACCAGCAGGGGCGGCCGATCCCCTCCCGGCCCGGCGAAGCCCGGGTTGGCCGGCGGGTAGAACAGGCCGTACGCGGTCTGGCCGTCGCCGGTCGGGAACTCGATGGCCTCCGGGACCGAGACCAGCCCCTCGGGCAGGCCGAGGTCGCGCGGCGGCCGGACCACCTCCACCGGCCCGAGGCCGTCGCCATCCAACGACGCCTTGATCACGGCCGCCTCGGCCGTGGGCGACGCACCGACGAAGGCTACGCCCGCCCCGGCGGCGACGACCGAGTCGATGGAGGTGAACGGCACCGACAGCTCGACGATCGTGCCGTCGGCGCGGCGCGACCCCAGGTGGTCGAAGCCGCCCCGGCTGTAGGCGAAGACCACGCGGCCATCGTGCAGGAAGTCGTAGCGGGACTGGCCGAACACCCATGGCGGCACCCCGATCTCGGCGTCCATGGCCACCATCGGCTCGACGGCGCCGGCCGCGCTCCAGCGGTACAGGTTCCACCAGCCCGTCCGGTCGGAGATGAACCACAGCGAGCCGT
>DASTFY010000229.1:0-3006 GCA_035719525.1 Acidimicrobiales bacterium | reverse complement strand
TGATCGCGCTCGTGCTGGTGAGTCAGGGTGCGATCCAGAACTTCACCCACACCACGACCGCCACGACCGTCGACCAGACCGTGGAAGTTGAAACCGTCGACGACGCCGGGAACCCGGTCGTCACGCCGGTGACCGAGCAACAGATCCCCGGCGGGCCCTTCGCCAGCCAGGAGGCGATCAAGGAGCTCGGCACCAACGGTGGCGGGCCGTTGAACGCCAACTCGATGCATCCATTCGAGAACCCGACCCGCCTCTCCAACCTGCTGGAGATCTACGCGCTGCTGGTCATCGGCTTCGCGTTCCCCATCACCTACGGGGTCATGGTGGGCAGCAAGCGCCAGGGCAGAGTGGTGCTGGCGGTCATGGTCGGGCTGTGGCTGACATCTGCGGTCCTGGCTGGGTTCTTCGAGCAGAACGGCAACCCCGAGCTCACGCAACGGGGCGCGGACCAGTCGCTCGCGGTCGACCAGGCCGGTGGTAACGCCGAGGGCAAGGAGATCCGCTTCGGGCCCGCGGCGTCGGGGCTGTTCGCGGCGTCGACGACGGGCACCTCGACTGGTGCGGTCAATGCCGCCCATGACAGCTTCACGCCTCTCGGCGGCATGATCCCCCTCGTCAACATGAAGCTGGGCGAGGTGTCGCCCGGTGGCACCGGCGTGGGGATGGTCGGCCTGCTCATCAACGCCATCCTGGCCGTGTTCATCGCCGGGCTGATGGTGGGACGCACGCCGGAGTTCCTGGGGAAGAAGATCCAGGCGGCCGAGATGAAGCTGGTCGTCCTCTACATCGTGGCCATGCCGCTGGCGGTGCTGACCTTCGCCGGAGCGTCGATGGTCCTGGACACCGCCCTCGCCGGGCGACTCAACGACGGGCCCCACGGGTTGACCGAGATCCTCTACGCCTTCACCTCGGCGTCCAACAACAACGGATCGGCCTTCGGAGGCCTGACCGTCACCAGCCACTGGTACGAGACCACCTTGGGCCTCTGCATGCTGATCGGCCGGTTCCTCCTGATCATCCCCGCGCTGGCTATCGCCGGGTCGCTCGTGCGCAAGCAGAAGGTCCCGGTCACGTCCGGCACCTTCCCCACCGACTCTCCCCTGTTCGGCGGGTTGTTGGTGGGCGTGATCCTGATCGTGGCCGGCCTCACCTTCTTCCCGGTCCTCGCCCTCGGCCCCATCGTCGAGCACCTCGGCCTCTAGGAGCAATCGATGTCCACCCTCCTGCCCGAGGAAGTCCAGCAGCGGCCGGTCAAGTCCCGTCGCCGGCCGCCCGCTGCCCGGAAGCTGTTCGACCCCTCCATCACCGGACAGGCCGTCAAGGACAGCTTCATCAAGCTCAACCCGGTCACGCTCATCCGCAACCCGGTGATGTTCGTGGTCGAGGTGGGCTCTGTCGTCACGACCGTGCTGTTCCTCCGGGATCTCGGCTCCTCGACCTCATCGGAGAACGTGTTCGGCGGGCTCGTCTCCCTGTGGCTGTGGTTCACGGTGCTGTTCGCCAACTTCGCCGAGGCCATGGCCGAGGGCCGGGGCAAGGCTCAGGCGGCCACCCTGCGCCGGACCAGAGCCGAGACGGTGGCCAAGGTCCGCGGACCTGACGGCCGACTCGTGGAGAAGCCCTCGACCCAGCTTCAGCTCGGTGACCTCTGCGTGGTGGCCGCCGGGGAGGTGATCCCCGGCGACGGCGACGTGGTCGAGGGCATCGCCACGGTCGACGAGTCAGCGATCACGGGCGAGTCGGCACCGGTGATCCGCGAGAGCGGCGGCGACCGTTCCGCGGTCACGGGCGGTACGCGCGTGCTTTCGGACGAGATCGTGGTGCGCATCACATCCAAGCCCGGCGAGACCTTCCTCGACCGCATGATCGCTCTCGTCGAGGGAGCTTCACGGCAGAAGACCCCGAACGAGATCGCGCTGACCATCCTGCTCGCCGGGCTGACCATCATCTTCCTGCTGGCGGTGGTGACGCTGCAGCCCTTCGCCATCTACTCCGGGGCCGAGCAGTCGATCATCGTGCTTGTCGCGCTGCTCGTGTGCCTGATCCCGACGACGATCGGCGCCCTGCTGTCGGCCATCGGCATCGCCGGGATGGATCGCCTCGTGCAGCGCAATGTGCTGGCCATGAGCGGGCGCGCCGTGGAGGCAGCCGGCGACGTGAACACGCTGCTGCTCGACAAGACGGGCACGATCACGTTCGGTTCTCGCCAGGCGGCCGAGCTCGTGCCGATGCTGGGCGTGGACGAGCGCGAGGTGGCCGAGGCGGCGATGCTGTCGAGCCTCGCGGACGAGACCCCGGAGGGCCGCTCCATCGTGGCCTTCGCCTCGGAGCGCTATGGGCTGACGCCGCCTGTGGCACCCGACGCCGTCCTGGTGCCGTTCACCGCCCAGACCCGCATGAGCGGTATGGACTTCGCCGACGGACGGTCGGTGCGCAAGGGCGCGGCCGACTCGGTGCGGCGCCTGGTCGAGGAGGAGGGCGGGTCGGTCCCGATCGAGCTCAGCCCCATCGTCGACGGCATCTCCCGTGACGGCGCCACACCGCTGGCGGTGGTGGACCGCCGCGGATCCGCGGCTCCGCGGATCGTCGGCGTCATCCGCCTGAAGGACACCGTCAAGCCGGGAATGGTCGACCGGTTCGACGAGCTGCGCCGCATGGGCATCCGCACGGTCATGGTCACGGGCGACAACCCGCTCACCGCGGCTGCCATCGCCAAGGAGGCGGGCGTCGATGACTTCCTCGCCGAGGCGACGCCCGAGGACAAGATGGCGCTGATCAGGCGGGAGCAGGACGGTGGCCGCCTCATCGCGATGACGGGTGACGGCACCAACGACGCGCCCGCGCTGGCCCAGGCCGACGTCGGCGTGGCGATGAACACCGGCACCCAGGCGGCCAAGGAGGCGGGGAACATGGTCGACCTCGACTCCACCCCGACCAAGCTCCTCGAGGTCGTGGAGGTCGGCAAGCAGCTCCTCATGACCCGCGGCAACCTCACGACCGTCTCGA
>DASTFY010000228.1:0-2421 GCA_035719525.1 Acidimicrobiales bacterium | reverse complement strand
GAGCGACGGCGCCGACGTTCCGCAGAACGCCCGACCTTGGGTAGGTTCGACGCTTGCCCCGTTCGACCGACCTCACGACCGACGAGCGCTCCGACCTCGACGCCGCCCGCCAGGGCGACGAGGCCGCCTTCACCCGGCTCGTCGAGGCCCACCGGCGTCCGCTGCACGCCCACTGCTACCGGATGCTGGGCTCGGTGCACGACGCCGACGACGCGCTGCAGGACACGCTCCTGGCCGCCTGGAAGGGCCTCGGCGGCTTCGCCGGAACCGGCTCGTTCCGGTCCTGGCTGTACCGCATCGCCACCAACGCCTCGATCCGGGTGGGCGAGCGCCGCCGGCGCCGCGTGCTGACCCCCGACCTCGGCCCGGCGTACACCCAGGTCTGGGACCTCGGCGAGACGGTGACCGAGTCGGTCTTCATCGAGCCGTACCCCGACGCCGGACTGGCCGACCGGTCCGGCGCCACCGAGCCGGAGGCGCGGTACGACCTGCTGGAGAGCGTCGAGCTGGGCTTCGTCGCCGCGCTGCAGGACCTGCCCGCCACCCAGCGGGCGGTCCTCGTGCTGCGCGAGGTCCTGGCCATCCCCGCGACCGAGGTGGCCGAGACCCTCGACACGACGGTGGCCGCGGTCAACAGCGCACTGCAACGGGCGCGAAAGACGATGGAGGGCCGTCTCGACCCCGTGACCCAACAGGTCACACGCCGGGCCCTGGGCGACGACGGCGAGCAGCAGCTGGTGCGATCCTTCGTCCGGGCGTGGGAGCAGCACGACGTCGACGGCCTCGTCGGGCTGCTGGCGGCGGACGCCCGGCTCACGATGCCCCCGATGCCCGCCTGGTTCGAGGGTCGGGACGCGATCGGCCGCTTCTTCGCCGAGCGTGCGTTCGCGGACGAGTGGAAGCTGGTGCCGTCCACGGCGAGCGGCCAGCTGGCCGTGGTCGGCTACAGGGGCAACGACGCCGGCGCGTACCCCCTCCAGAACCTGAACGTCCTCACGCTCCGGGGCCGGCAGATCGTGGCCCTCGACTGCTTCCACGACCCGACCATCCATCCGCGCTTCCGCCTGCCCCCGGAAGCTCCCGCCTGATTTTCTCACCGGGACCGATGAGTTTCGGCCCCGCGGTGTCTCTTACTCCTTGAACGGCCCCGAACCGCGGGGCCGGCACCGAGGAGGAACGTGATGCCGAATCACACCGTGGGGACACGCGAGGAGTGGCGCGCCGCCCGGTTGCGGCTGTTGGAGGACGAGAAGGCGCTGACCCGGCGCAGCGACGACCTGGCCGAGCAGCGTCAGGCCCTGCCGTGGGTCGCCGTCCCGGACTACACCTTCGACGGCGAGGACGGCCCGGTGACGTTGCGCGACCTCTTCGGAGGGCGCTCGCAGCTGCTGGTGCAGCACTTCATGTACCCGCCGAGCTGGGACGCCGGGTGTCCGAGCTGCTCGGCGATCGCCGACGGCTGGGCCGGGTCCCGGGTCCACCTGGAGCACCATGACGTGGCCATGGTCGCCATCTCCCGGGCACCCATCGCCAAGCTGCTGGCCTACCGGGAGCGCATGGGCTGGGACTTTCCCTGGGTGTCCTCGTCGGGAAGCAGCTTCAACTTCGACTTCGGCGTGTCCTTCACCGAGCGCCAGGCGGCCGCGGCGGCGGAGTACAACTTCCGCCCGCACGAGGTCGACCCGAGCCGCTTGCACCACGGAGGCCAGAGCGACGAGCCGTTCGACGACGGCGAGGGCCCGGGGGTCAGCGCGTTCGTGCTCGAGGACGGCCAGGTCTTCCACACCTACAGCACCTACGGCCGAGGCGTGGACGGGATCTGGGGCATGTACCAGTGGCTCGACCGGGCGCCGCTCGGCCGCAACGAAGAGGGCATGTGGTGGCGGCGCCACGACGAGTACGAGCCGGCCCGGGTCGACTGAGCCGGTGTCCACCGTCGTGCTGGCCCATGTGAACGGGGTCCCCCTGGAAGAGCTGCTGTCGCTGGCGATCCCGCTCAGCACCTGTGCGGCCGTCGGGATGCGCGTGGCGTGGCGTCAGCTCCGCGCGTCCCGGCGGTGACGGCCGCTGCCACGATGGAGGGATGACCCCGCCACCGAGTGACGGAGACCGGCTGGGCCGGATCCGGCCGGAGCCGCGCCAGGAGGAGTCGGTCAAGCCGCTCGAGTTGTTCTTCGACCTCGTGTTCGTCCTCGGGTTCACGCAGTGCACGGCGTTGATGGCGGCGCAGCCGACCTGGCCGGGAATCGTTCGGGGGATGCTCGCCCTGGCCGTGCTCTGGTGGGCGTGGGTCGGCTACGCGTGGCTGACCAGCGTGATCGACCCCGAAGAGGGGGCGATTCGCCTGGCCATGTTCGCGGCAATGGCCGGCCTGCTCATCGTCGCCCTCTGCGTCCCCGAGGCCTTCGGCGACCGGGCGGT
>DASTFY010000227.1:0-2768 GCA_035719525.1 Acidimicrobiales bacterium | reverse complement strand
TCTGGCCCGCGTGAATCCGGGCGACGGTCGGTGTGCGGTCAGCGGCTGATGGCGACGGGCTGGATCGTGTCGGCGAAGAAGTCGTTGCCCTTGTCGTCGACCACGATGAAGGCCGGGAAGTTCTCGACTTCGATCCTCCACACCGCTTCCATGCCGAGCTCGGGGTACTCCAGCACCTCGACCGAGCGGATGCAGTCCTGGGCCAGCCGGGCGGCCGGGCCCCCGATCGAGCCGAGGTAGAACCCACCGTGGCGGGCGCAGGCGTCCGTCACCTGCTGGCTGCGATTGCCCTTGGCCAGCATGACGAAGCTGCCGCCGTTGGCCTGCAGCAGGTCGACGTAGCTGTCCATGCGACCGGCTGTCGTGGGGCCGAACGAGCCTGACGCATAGCCCGCCGGCGTCTTGGCCGGACCGGCGTAGTAGACGGCGTGATCCCGCAGGTACTGCGGCAGTCCGAGGCCGGCGTCGAGACGCTCCTTGATCTTGGCGTGGGCGATGTCGCGGGCGACGATCATCGGCCCCGACAGCGACAGTCGTGTCTTCACCGGGTGCCGCGACAGCTCGGCGCGGATCTCGCCCATGGGCCGGTTGAGGTCGATCCGGACGACCTCGCCGCCCAGGTCGTCGGTCGTGGTCTCGGGCAGGAAGCGGGAAGGGTCGGTCTCCAGTTGCTCCAGGAAAACGCCGTCGGCGGTGATCTTGCCGAGGGCCTGGCGGTCCGCCGAGCACGACACGGCGATGGCGATCGGACAGCTCGCTCCGTGGCGCGGCAGGCGGACCACGCGCACGTCGTGGCAGAAGTACTTCCCGCCGAACTGCGCGCCGATGCCCGTCCGCCGGGTGAGCTCCAACACCTGCTGCTCCAGATCGTGGTCCCTGAACCCCCGGCCCAGCTCGTTGCCGGTCTTGGGCAGGTTGTCCAGGTAGCGGGTGGTCGCCAGCTTGGCCGTCTCGACGGCCAGCTCGGCCGACGTACCACCGACGACGACGGCGAGGTGGTACGGCGGACAGGCGGCGGTCCCGAGGCTGCGGATCTTGGCGTCGAGGAACCCGAGCAGGCTTTCCTCGTTCAGGACCGCCTTGGTCTCCTGGAACAAATAGCTCTTGTTGGCCGATCCGCCGCCCTTGGCCATGAACAGCAGCTTGTAGGTGTCACCGTCCACCGCGGCGATCTTGATCTCCGCGGGGAGGTTGGTGCCGGTGTCGACCTCCTCCCACATCGTCACCGGTGCGAGCTGGGAGTAGCGGAGATGCGAGATGCGGTACGTCTCATAGATGCCCCGGGCGATCGCCTCCTCGTCGCCGCCGCCGGTGAACACGTACTGCCCCCGCCTGCCCTTGACGATGGCGGTCCCGGTGTCCTGGCACATCGGCAGCACGCCGCCGGCGGCGATGCCGGCGTTCTTGAGCAGGTCGAGGGCGACGAAACGGTCGTTGGCCGACGACTCCGGATCGTCCAGGATGTTGCGGAGCTGCTGCAGGTGGCCGGGACGGAGCAGGTGCGCGATGTCGCGCATCGCCTCCTTCGTCAGCAGCGTGAGGACCTCGGGCTCGACCTTCACGAAGCGGCCCTCTGGCGTGTCGAAGGTGGACACACCGTCTGTGGTCAATCGGCGGTACGGCGTGTCGTCCTCGCCGATGGGCAGCAGCTCCTGGTAGGCGTAGTCCGGCACGCTGGTCACGGTATCGGCCCCCACGCACGCACGAGCGAGCCGGCCCATCCACCCCGTTAGCGTGAGCCCATGGCCGAGCACCGGATCGAGTACGACACGATGGGCGAGGTCCATGTGCCGGGAGACGCGTTGTGGGGCGCGCACACACAGCGAGCGGTCGAGAACTTCCCGATCTCGGGAGGGCGGATGCCGACCGAGCTCGTCCGGGCGCTCGCCGCGATCAAGGGAGCGGCGGCGACGGTCAACGGCCGCCTGAAGGTGATCCCCAAGGATGTCGCGGGCGCCATCCACGAGGCCGCGGCGGCGGTGGTCGCCGGCACGCACGACGACCACTTCCCCGTCGACGTGTTCCAGACCGGGTCCGGCACCAGTACCAACATGAACGTCAACGAGGTGCTGGCCCGCCTGGCCTCGGACCGGCTGGGCCGCCCCGTTCACGCCAACGACGAGGTCAACGCCTCCCAGTCCTCCAACGACGTGTTCCCTTCGGCCATCCGCCTCGCCGCCTGCCGTCAGATCGTGTTCCGCCTGGTGCCCGCCCTCGACCACCTGCACGCCGAGCTGCGCCGCCTGGCCAAGGCCCACGCACACGCCGTGAAGGCCGGGCGCACGCACCTCATGGACGCCGCGCCGGTCACCTTCGGCCAGGAGATGGGCGGGTGGGCCCGCCAGATCGACCTGGGCCGCAGCCGGCTGGTCGATGTGCTGCCGCGGCTGGGTGAGCTGCCTCTCGGTGGGACCGCGGTCGGTACCGGGCTCAACGCGCCGCCCCGCTTCGCCCGGGCCGTCATCGCCCATCTGGCGGCCGACAGCGGGCTGCCCCTCATCGAGGCCGTGAACCACTTCGAGGCCCAGTCGGCGCAGGACGCGCTGGTCGAGACGAGCGGGATCGCCAAGGTGATCGCGCTGTCGCTCCACAAGATCGCCGGCGACCTTCGCCTGATGGGTTCGGGCCCCGCGGCCGGGCTGGCCGAGGTCGTGCTGCCGGGCCTCCAGGCCGGCAGCTCGATCATGCCTGGGAAGGTGAATCCGGTGATCCCCGAGGCGGTGCAGCAGGTGGCATGCCAGGTGGTGGGGAACGACGCCGCTGTGACC
>DASTFY010000226.1:0-5027 GCA_035719525.1 Acidimicrobiales bacterium | reverse complement strand
GCGCCGAGCGCTGGATCCGCACCCTCAAAGAGCAGTGCCTGTGGGTCGAGTTGCACGACACCATCGACCAGCTGCGCCAAGCCGTCACTGGCTTCGTCAACCGCTACAACACCTCGTGGCTGATCCAGCGACACGGACACCTGACCCCCAAGGAGGCATATCAGGCAGCACAAGCAGCAGCAGCGGCATGATCAACTAGACACGACATCTGTCCAAGAAACCGGGCGCTGTTCACGCTCTTCCTGCCCACGTCGGCCATCGGGTGCTCTTCTCGTTGGAACCGAAGCACCGACGATTCTGAGCCCGCGGTGGCCGACCTACCGGCCATACAGGCGAGTGACACCACAAGACGCGACGCTACTCATCGGGAAGTGGCGCCCGGCTTCGCCGAATCATCCCCTAGAGAGGATGCCGACCCATGCTGACGCCTCCATCCTGGGACGGACGGGCCCCGGGACGGTGGGCGCAGCATGTGGTGGACTGCGAGCGTCTGAGAGGTGAGCGAGATGGCCAAGAAGAAGACCAAGCAGCAGCAGCTGGAGGCCCTGGCGGCGTCCTCGGCGGCGTCCCGGGAGGCCCAAGCCGACCCGCCGGCCAAGCTGAAGCGCAAGGTCTATGAGCGGGAGCTGCGGCGGCTGCACGGCGAGCTGGTGGCGATGCAGGAGTGGGTCAAGACCTCAGGGGCCAAGGTCTGTGTCGTGTTCGAGGGTCGCGACACCGCCGGGAAGGGGGGCACGATCAAGCGGATCACCGAGCGGGTGAGCCCGCGGACCTTCCGGGTTGTTGCCCTGTCTGCCCCGACCGAGCGGGAGCGGTCCCAGATGTACATGCAGCGGTATGTCCCCCACTTCCCGGCCGCTGGGGAGGTGGTGATCTTTGATCGCAGCTGGTACAACCGGGCCGGGGTGGAGCGGGTGATGGGGTTTTGCAAGCCGGAGGAGACCGAGCGGTTCCTGGAGCTGGCCCCGTCCTTCGAGCGGGCCATGGTCGATTCGGGGATGCTGTTGTTGAAGTACTGGCTGGAGGTCAGCCCCACCGAGCAGACCCGGCGGCTGGAGCGTCGCATCCAGGACCCGCGCAAGCTGTGGAAGCTCACCGACATGGACCTGTTGTCCTACCGCCGCTGGTATGACTACTCCCGGGCTCGCGATGCCATGTTCGCCGCCCCCGACACCGCCTGGGCGCCCTGGTATGTCGCTGGGACCGACGACAAGCAGCGGGGTCGGCTGAATCTCATCAGCCACCTGCTGAGCCAGGTCCCCTACAAGCCGCTGGTCCACCACGAGGTGACGCTGCCCAGGCGCCAGCGGGCCGGTGGCTATGTGGAACCAGACCTCCCGCTGCGCCATGTCCCGACACCATTCTGAACACCAACGCCCCACCAAGCGCTCAGGGCGGGACCGCCGGCGAAGTCGAAGGACCTGGACACCTCGGTACAGGGCGTCCACGTCGCGATCAGCATCGTTGCTGGTGATGGCGGCGTTAATCCCCCGGGTGCAGTTGACGGACTGCTGGGGCCGCAAGCGCCGCTTCACGGTCGGTCTGGTCGTGTACGGCATCGGCGCCCTGTTGAGCGCGGTCGCCCCCGGCTTGGCGTCCTCATCCTGGCAGCTCGATCGAGGAAGGCACCAGCGACACGGCGACGACGAGGACCAGCGCCACAGGTCGCGGACGAAGGGCAAGACCGCGAAGGCGCGGAAGGCACGCGGCTAGCTGACTGGGCCGGCTTGATCTAGATGGGAGACAGGAAGATGGCGGTGCAAGCCGACACGACGGGGCAGCCGGCCACGGCGGGCCAGCGGTGGTATGCACGCTCGCCGGATGAGGTGGCCGAGGTGCTGGGCGTGGATCCGGAGAACGGGCTCTCGTCGCAGCGGGCGGCAGAGCTGCTGAAGGCGGACGGCCCGAATGCGCTGCCTGAGGAGAAGCCGACCCCCGGGTGGCGGCGGTTCCTGGACCAGTACCGCAGCTACATGCAGCTCATCCTGGTGGGCGCCGCGGTCGTGTCGCTGGTGATCAAGGAGTGGAGCACCGGGGTCCTTCTGTTGGTGTTGACGCTATTTAACGCGGTTGTCGGCTTGCGCCAGGAAGGCAAGGCCGAGAGCGCCATGAACGCGCTCAAGTCGATGATGAAGGCCACCGCCAGGGTACGGCGGGATGGGATCGAGGCGGAGATCCCGGCCGAGCAGCTCGTCGTCGGCGATGTCGTGCTCATCGCCGCCGGGGATCAGGTACCGGCGGACGGTCGCATCGTCGCGGCCAGCGCCTTGCAGATCGATGAGTCGGCCCTGACCGGGGAGAGCACGCCGGCGGCCAAGGACGCCACCACCCTGTCCGGTGACCAGCTGGGTCCGGGTGACCAGACCAATATGGCGTTCATGAACACGCCGGTCACCCACGGCAGCGCCACCGTGGTCGTCACGGGCACGGGCGCCGACACCGAGCTCGGGAAGATCTCCGAGATGCTGTCGGCCACGGCCAAGGAGGAGTCGCCGCTCACCAAAGAGCTCAACACGCTCACCTTGTGGATCGCGGCGGCGGCCGGCCTGACCATGGTCGTGATGTTCGCGTTGGGCCGCAGCCGCGGCCAGGCCTGGGACGCGTTGTTCATCAGCGCGGTCGCGCTGGCCATCGCGGCCATCCCCGAGGCCCTGCCCACGGTCAGCCAGGCGATCCTGTCGCTCGGCAGCCTGAATCTGGCCAAGCGCAACGCGATCGTGAAGGACCTGCCGTCGGTCGAGACGCTGGGCTTCACCTCGGCTATCAACTCCGACAAGACCGGCACGCTGACCATGAACCAGATGACCGCCGTCGAGGTGGTGGACCCGACAGACCGCTACACGATCACCGGGACCGGCTACAGCCTGGAGGGGAAGATCCAGCACGCCGCGGGCACCTCGGCCACCATCGAGGACGCCATCCTGCCCTATGTGGTCGCCAGCGACGCCAAGCTGGTCGACGGCAAGGTGGTCGGCGACCCCACCGAGGGCGCCTTGCTCGTCCTGGGCCACAAGGCCGGCCTGGACATCGACGGCACCCGCGAGCGGCTGCCCCGGCTGGCCACCTTGCCGTTCGACCCGGCCTACAAGGTGATGGCCACCTTCCACACGGCCGCCGACACCTCGGGACGACCGGTGGTGCGCTGCTTCGTGAAAGGGGCAGCGCCCGCGGTGATGGGCCGGGCCGCCACCGCCCTGGCGGCGGCCAAGGCCATTCCCTGGGACGCCGACCTGAGCCAGCGGGCCCAAGCCCACATGGAACGCATGGAAGGCGAAGGCTGGCGGGTGATGGCCGCCGCCATGCGCGACCTTGACCCGGCCGCCTTCGACCCGGCCGGTGATCTGCTCGGCTACGTCACCGAGCTGCAGATGACGAGCCTGGTCGGGATGGTCGACCCGCCGCGCGAGGAGTCCAAGGCTGCGGTGGCCAGCGCCCAAGCCGCCCACATCCGGGTCCGCATGGTGACCGGGGACGACGTCACCACCGGCGCGGCGATCGCCAAGCAACTCGGGATCCCCGGTGAGGCCATCCTGGGGGCCGACTTCGCCGCCCTGCCCGAGCCCGAACGGGTGGCCCGCATCGACAGCATCGGCGTGGTCGGCCGCGTCGCCCCCGAGCACAAGGTGCTCCTGGCCGACACGCTCAAGAGCAAGCGCGACGTGGTGGCCATGACCGGCGACGGCGTCAACGACGCACCAGCCATCAAGGCGGCCGACATCGGGATCGCCATGGGCAGCGGCACCGACGTGGCCAAGAACGCCGGCCGGATGATCCTGTCCGACGACAACTTCGCCACGATCGTCTTCGCGGTCGAGCAGGGTCGAAAGCTCTTCGACAACCTGCTCAAGTACATCCGCTTCGTCCTGGTGCTGCTGGTCGCCTTCGTGCTGACCTTCCTCGGCGCCAGCATCTTCAACATCGCCGCCGGCGAGCCGTTCAATCCCGCCCAGGTCCTGTGGATCCATTTCGTCGTCAACGCCCCGTTCGGGTTCGCGCTCGGCTTCGACCAGGAAACCCCCGGGCTCATGGCTCGCCGGCCGCGTCCACGAGGCCACTCCATCCTGACCAGGCCGGTGCTGGTCACGGCCGGGCTTGTCGGCCTGGCCATCACCATCGGCCTGCTCTCCACCATCAAGCTGGGCGAGTCGCAGTTCGGCAGCGTCCAGGTTGGCTCCTCGATCGCGTTCACCGCGTTCGCGCTCTGCCTGATCGTGGCAGCCTTCGAATGCCGCAGCGAGACCGAGTCGGTGCTCACCATCGAGACGTTCAACAGCAAGCAGATGAACTGGGTCGCCTTGGGGGAGTTCATCCTGGCGGTGCTCGTCACCCAGATGGACGGCTTCCGTCGCCTCCTAGGAACGACCGAGCTCAACATGAAGCAGTTCGCCTGGGCCCTGGTGCCCGCCATCGCACTGCTGGCCCTCTGGGAGCTCGGCAAGTTCCTGGCCCGACGCAGCCGGCCCGTCCCAGCGACCACGACATGAATCCCCCAGCCCTGAAGGAAAGTAAAGTAGCGCTCACGATTCCTAGGGCTCAACGCCGCCCGGTGCGTCGCAGGCTGCTGTCGTGGTCGCCATGACGGCCTGCGGGGTTGGGGACGGCAAGGACGCTCGCGGCGGATAAGGGGACGGGTGCACATGGGGGAGTTGCTGCGCTCGGCGGCGCCCGGGCTCCGTATGCTCTCGTCGTATCGGCGTAGCTGGCTGTCCAAGGACCTGGTCGCCGGGCTGGTCCTGACCGCGCTGCTGGTCCCCCAGGGGATGGCCTATGCCGAGCTGGCGGGCCTGCCGCCGATCACGGGCCTGTACACCTCGATCCTGTGCCTGGCCGGCTACGCGCTGGCGGGACCATCGAGGATCCTGGTGCTGGGTCCCGACTCGTCGCTCGGGCCGATGATCGCGGCGACGATCCTTCCGCTCGTCGGAGCCGGCGACGATCCGGCGAAGGCCGTCATGCTTGCCTCGATGCTGGCGCTCCTCGTCGGCGGGATCATGCTGCTCGCGGGCGCCGCGAAGCTCGGTTTCATC
>DASTFY010000225.1:0-2253 GCA_035719525.1 Acidimicrobiales bacterium | reverse complement strand
CCTCGGTCCGGGAATGGGCGGGCGACAGGCGCTTGTTCCGCTCCGATGCCCACTGCTCGCGGGGATGGACGATCCCGTAGGTCTTGTTGAAATGCTCGGCGCAGCGGGCCCGGACGTGATGCTCGGTGCGGGCGTAGGGGTAGAAGCGGGCGATGTCGGATTGGTGGGGGTCGATCTCGGGGACGCCGCGGGTCATCCACTCGGCCAGCAGGCGGCCGGCGCCAGGCCCCTCCTTGATCCAGATGGCCGCCGCCGACCACAGGTTGCGGACCTCAGGCGTCTCGCCGAGCAGCGGGAACCCGTCGGGGGTGAGGGACAGCAGCCCATTGATGGCGTACTTGATCTCGGCTGTGGCCAGAAGGTCCGGCATCAGCTCCAACGCATCCTCGAGCTGGGGGTCGAAGTCCTCGGCCGTGAACGGCAGCTCCGTGGGGGACAGGCGGGACGCCTGAATGGAAGGGATCTCGTCGGGACGGTGGAAGATCGGACGGTGGGCGTACGAGCCGACCTCCATCGAGCCCGCCGTCTGGCGTTCGTACATGAACACGTCCATGTCGCGCACGATCGGGTAGCCGACCTCGTTGCCGGTCGCCTCGAGGATGGGGATGGGGCCGACGTCGATCATCTGGTGCACGGCGGGCGTGAGCGGGATGTGCGCCCCGGCCATCTCGGCGATGCGCGGGCTCCAGCAGCCGCAGGCGATCACGACGTGCTCCGTCTCGATGCGGCCCTGGTCGGTCACCACGGCGGTGATGCGTCCTGTGGCCGTCTCCAGACCGAGCAGCTCGACGTTGGCCAGACTGGTCAGCGCGCCCTTGGCCTGTGAGCGCTCCCGGAACAGCGTGCCGGCCTGCAGCGAGTCCACCACGGACACGCTCGGGGTGTAGAAGCCGCCGAGGATGATCGACTCGTCGACGAAGGGCACGAGCTCCAGTACCTCTTTGGGGGAGAGGAGCCAGGCATCGATGCCCCACGACTTGGCCGACGTCACCCGCCGCCGGAACTCCTCCAGGCGCTGCGGCTCGCGGGCGACCTCGACGCCGCCACAGGTGACGTTGACGCCCATCTCGATGTACTGGCGCTGGCTGTCGAGCGTGAGGAGCGCCATCTCCTTGTTGTGGTCGACGGGGAAGATGAAGTTGGAGGCATGGCCGGTCGATCCGCCCGGGTTGGGCAGGGGGCCCTTGTCGATCTGCACGATGTCGCGCCAGCCGAGATCGGCCAAGTGCCCGACCACGGAGTTGCCCACGATGCCGGCGCCGATCACGACCACGTTGGCGCTCTGCGGCAGATCGCTCACCCCTACCCCCTCGTTCTCGTGCGGGTGGCGGCGACGCTAGCGCGCCGTCTTCCGTCGTCACGATACGGGACAGGCCCACATAGTGGAACCACGAGCCGCCCCCGAATGCGCTCAGCCGATCTCGTCGGGCATCTCCGCCTTGCGTCGGGCGATGAAGTCACGAAGCTCCTCGTCGATGGCGTCGTCGATGGCCGGCGCCTCGTACTCCTCCAACGTCCGCTTCCACAGCGCGTTCGCCCGCTGGGCGGCGTCGAGGCTGCCTTCCTCGAGCCACTGTTCGTAGCTGGCGTTGTCGGCCACGCTGGACCGGTAGAACGCGGTCTCGAAGTTGGCCAGGGTGTGGGCGCTGCCGAGGAAGTGCTGTCCCGGCCCGTTCTCGACGATGGCGTCGAGGCCCTGTCCGTTGGGCGACAGGTCCACTCCCTTGACGAAGGTGTGGATCATGCCGAGCTGGTCGTTGTCGAGGACGAACTTCTCGTAGCCGATGGCCAGACCGCCCTCCAGCCAACCGGCGGCGTGGAGCACGAAGTTCACGCCGGCGAGGACGGTGGGCTGCAGGGTGTTGGCCGATTCGTAGGCCGCCTGGGCGTCCGGCAGCTTCGAGGCCGTGAGAGAGCCGCCCGAACGGAACGGCACGCCCAGCCGCCGAGCGAGCTGGGCGACGACGTAGAGGACGAGCGCCGGCTCGGGCGTGCCGAAGGTCGGCGCGCCGGTCTGCATCGACATCGAAGAGGCGAAGGATCCGAGGATCACCGGCGCGCCCGGGTTGACCAGCTGCACGAAGGTCATGCCGGCCAGGGCCTCGGCCAGGGTCTGCGCGGCGACCGCGGCCGTCGTCGTGGGGGCCATGGCACCGGCGAGGATGAACGGCGTGATGAGGCACGCCTGGTTGTTCGACGCGTAGACCTGTGCCGCGGCCAGCATCGTCGCGTCCCAGACGAGCGGCGAGGAGG
>DASTFY010000224.1:0-11457 GCA_035719525.1 Acidimicrobiales bacterium | reverse complement strand
TCCCGGCGCTGGAGGCCATGGCGGCCGGGGTCCCGGTGGTGGCCGCCGACGCCGGCTCGCTCCCCGAGGTGTGCGGGGATGCGGCCGAACTCGTCGATCCCCTCGATGCGAACGCCATCGCGGGCGCACTCAGCCGCGTCATCACCGACGAGTCCCTCCGGCGCCAGCTGGTGAGGCTGGGCCACGAGCGCACGGAGAGGTTCTCGATCGCCCGGTGTGCCGCGGGCATGGACGCGTTGTACCGGGCACTGGCCGAGGGCGGCGCGCGGCCGTGATCGGCGTCCTGTCCGGCGGGGTGGGCGCGGCCCGGCTCCTGGTGGGCCTGCAGCGGGTGGTCGAGCCGTCCCGGCTGGCCGCCATCGTCAACGTGGCCGACGACACGACCCTCCACGGCCTGGCCATAAGCCCCGACCTCGACACCATCACCTACACCCTGGCGGGGGCGATCGACCCCGAGCGAGGCTGGGGCCTGGCGGGCGAGACGTGGCGGGTCATGTCGTCGCTGGACCGGTTCGTCGCCGCCCGCCCGGTCGGCTCGGAGGCTGGCAACACGTGGTTCGGGCTGGGCGATCAGGACCTGGCCACCCATCTGTACCGAAGCCATCGCCTGGCCGAGGGGGCCAGCCTCACCGAGGTCACGGCCGAGATCGCCGCTGCCTACGGCGTGGAGGTGCGGCTCCTGCCCGTCACCGACGACCGGCTGCGCACCCTGTTGAACGTCGCCGGGGAGGGCGAGATCGGGTTCCAGGAGTACTTCGTCCATCGCCGCCACGACGTCCCGATCACCGCAGTACGAGTGGACGGCGCCGATCGGGCGCGGCCCTCGGCGGCCACCACCGCCGTGCTCGATCAGGCCGATGTGCTCGTCATCGCGCCGTCCAATCCGCTCGTCTCCATCGGGCCATTGCTGGCGGTGGCCGGGGTGCGCGAACGGCTGGAACGGGCTCGGGCGCGGACCGTCGCCGTCTCGCCCATCGTCGGAGGCAGAGCGCTCAAGGGCCCGGCGGACCGGATGCTGGCCGAGCTCGGCCACGAGGTCAGCGTCGTCGGGGTCGCTCGTCTGTACCGGGACCTCGCGTCGACCCTCGTGATCGACCGCCAAGACGCCGAGCGGGCTGGCGACGTGGAGGCCGAGGGCGTCGGGTGCGTGGTGACCGACACCGTCATGCGGAACCCGGACGTGGCGGCGGATCTGGCCCGTGTCGTCCTGCGAGCAGGCGGGGGGTCGTCAGGATGAGCCATCTGGCGGTGTGGGGCGTCGAGGGGATAGGCGAGGTCCGCCCCGGCGACCAACTCGGGGAGCTGATCGTGGCGGCCTGTGCCGGACCACCCAACGGGCCGCTGGCCGACGGCGACGTTCTCGTCGTCACCCAGAAGGTCGTGTCCAAGGCCGAAGGTCGCCTCGCCGTCGTCGACCCTGACGATCCGCTGGCCCACAAGGCGCTGGTGGAGCAGGAGGCGGTGCGGGTGCTGCGCCGGCGTGGGGACCTGGTGATCACCGAGACGCGCCACGGCTTCGTCTGCGCCAACAGCGGCGTCGATCTCTCGAACGTCGAGCGGGGCCACGCGGCCCTGCTCCCGTTGGACGGCGACCGGTCGGCCCGCCGGATCCGCGACATCGTGCGCTCCCGGCTGGCGGTGACCGTCGGCGTCATCGTGAGCGACACCTTCGGAAGACCGTGGCGCAAGGGCCTGACCGACGTGGCCATCGGCGTGGCCGGCGTGGCCGGGGTCGTCGACCTGCGCGGCGAGCCGGATGCACTCGGTCGGCCCATGCAGGTGACCGAGGTGGCCGTGGCCGACGAGCTGGCGTCCGCGGCCGAGTTGGTGATGGGCAAGTCCACCGGCATTCCTGTCGCCGTCGTCCGTGGCGTCGATCCCGCCTGGCTCCGCGACGCCAGCGTCAACGAGTTGGTCCGGGATCCGGCCGAGGACCTCTTCCGGTGAGAGTGTCATAACGCGAACTGGGCGGCGAGAACGCGCTTTTGCGCGTTCCTGGCTGACACTTCGCGACGAACCGTGAGGCTGGCTCAGCTGCCGTCCGGGCCGGCCATGGGTTCGGCGGCGAGATCCGACAGCAGGGACGCCACGCCGCTCCCCAGGTCGGTCCAGGGCGCCCACGCCAGGTGGATACGAGCCCGTACGGGCGACAGCGCGAACCGCTCCACGTCGCCGAGGCGCGCCGGAGCATGGTTGGCCGTCGCCGCGGGACGGCCCGTGACCAGGTCATGCACGGCGTTGATCGACGTCTGCACACCGGTGCCGACGTTGACCACCAGCCCCGTCCCCCTAGTGGTGGCGCGGACCACCGCGTCGACCGCGTCGTCGACGGCCACGAAGTCGCGGGTCTGCCGGCCGCTGCCCTGGATCTCCGCCGGGCGCCCGGAGCGGCGGGCCTCGATGAAGGCCGCGAGCACCCCCGAACTGGCTGGTTGCCGCGTCCCGTAGACGTTGCCCAGCGCCAACGCGGTGAACTCGAGCGAGTGACGATCCCGGTAGAGCGCGAGCAGGTCGGCCACGGCGCGGTGGGCGACCGTGGCGATGGAGTGCGCCGCGCCGAGGGTGCCCTCCTTGACCGGCAGCTCCCGCAGCGGGACGGGGCCGTAGTAGGCCACGCCGTCCAGCCCGACCACGACCTTCTTCGTACTGGCCCCGACCAGCGCGTCGAGCAGATTGGCCGTCCCACCGAGTGCGGTGCTCAGCAGGCTCGGCCCCGACCCGGTGGCCGGGACGGCCAGGTGCACGGCGACGTCGGGCCGCAGACGGGCCAGGAGGTCCCCCAGCTCGGCCACCCGTACGTCCAGGTTGTGGAACTTGAGCGAGCCCACGTGCTCGGCGCGGGCTTCGGCCAGATTGCCGAGCGAGCCCGTCGACAGGTCGTCGACGACATCGACGGTGTGGCCCTCGGCCAGCAGGCGGTCGACGACGTGAGAGCCGAGGAATCCCGCTCCGCCGACGACCAGCGACCTCATGCCGAGACAGGCCGGCAAGCGTTGGAGAGGCGTTCCCCCGCCTCGACGACCGCACCGCGACCCAGCACGACGTCGTCCAGCCTGGCACCCGCCCGCACGTGAGCGTCCGGTCCGAGCACCGAGTCCACCACGACGGCATTCTCATCGACGCGAACACCGGACAGGAGAACGCTCGACCTCACTTCGGCCCCGGAGCCGACCCGCACCCCGGCACCGAGAACACAGCGGTCGACGTCGCCATCGACCTGTGTGCCGACGCCCACACCGGGCTCGTGCACGGTCTGCCGGGCGCCGCTCACGGCGTCCAGGTTGGCCTGCCGATACAGGTCTGGGCGGCCGGTGTCGATCCAGTAGTCCTCCGTGCACAGGGCGAACAGCCGGCCTTCGGCCGCCACGGCCGGGAACACGTCCCGCTCGACGGAGAGTCGACCGCCGGCCGGTACACGCTCGACCATGGACGGCTCGAAGACGTAGGTGCCGGCGCTGATCATGTGGCTGGGGGCGGTGTGGCGCGCGGGCTTCTCGACGAAGCGCTCCACCCGGCCATCCCCATCTAGGGCGACGACCCCGAACGCGGAAGGGTCTTCCACTGGCGTCAAGTGCAGCGTGGCCTCGGCGCCGTGGGATCGGTGAAAGGCCATCAGCTCGCGGACGTCGAGGTCGGTGAGGACGTCGCCGTTGACGACGACGAAGGTGTCGTCGATGCCGGCGTGGCGCGACGCGAATGCGATGGCGCCGGCGGTGTCCAGCGGCTGGGGCTCCACGGCATAGTGCAGTGGGATCCCATCGCACTCACCGCCTGGATAGGCGTCGACGAACGCGTCAGGACGGAAGCCGAGGGCAAGGACCACCTCTGACACCCCACCGGCGGCCAGCGTACGGACCACGTGCTCGATGATGGGCCGCTGGCCGACCGGCAGCAACGGCTTCGGGATGTCCTCGGTGAGCGGCCGCAGCCGCGTGCCGAGTCCGCCCACCAGGACGACAGCCTTCATGACGCGCGGCCCTGGGGGGCTCAGCCGCCAGCGGTGGTGGACGTGGCCGGTACGGACGTCGAGCCGACGACGGTCGTCGAGCCGCCAACCGTGGTCGACGTCTCGCCCGAGTCGGATTGCGCCGATGCACCGGAGTCGACCGCGCCCAGCTCCTCCAGCTGCCCCGCGGTCGGTGGCTTGGGGATGGTGCCGGCGTCGGTGTCCTCGGGCATGAACGCGAACGTGAACGCCATCCCGTTGTTGGTGAAGCGGATGCGGCCGATGTCGGCCACGAAGACCTGCGGGCCCGCTGTGCCGGCGGCGTCCTCCCAGACGAGCACCTTCACGGTGCCGCTCTGGCCGTCGGGGCACTCGTCGCCGTTCTCGAACGTCCGGCCGCTGTTGTCACCCAGCGCCGGGTCGTCCGGCAGCTGGATCTTGGTCGACGTCACCTCGAGGCCGGTCTGGCCGAAGAAATCGCTCAGGCGAGCGTTGCGTCCCGTGGTCGCGGTCTGGAACGGGTGGACGTGGATCACGCCGTCCTGGTGGGTGTGGATGCCTCCCGGGTCCGGCTCGACTCCCACGCCGAGGTTGGGCAGGTACTCGCCACAGATGAAGGTGCCGTACGCGGAGTGCCAGTGATCGCCCGGCTCGGAGCCGGTGTTGAGGGTCGGCGCGCCCAGATCCTGCTTGCTCGTGGCCCGGCCGTACACCACCAGGGCCAAGCCCAGGGTGAGCACGACGGCCAACGCGACCGGGAAGACCAGACCCTGCTGGGAGCGCACCCTCCGGCCGCCGGAGGTCTTGGCGATGCGTGCCGCCTTTTTGGCCGACGATGCTTTGCCCACGAACGGGAGAGCCTACCTCGGGGTCGCTCCGATCCACCGGGCGCCCCGTCGGGTGCTGACCTCGTCGAAGAGCCGCTCGTAGGCCGCCGCCACCGCCGAGGGTGAGATCCAGCGTTCCACCCATGTCCGGCCCCGGGCACCCATGGTGGCCAGTTCTGCTGGCTCCGAGACGAGGGCCTCGATGGCGGCGGTGAACGCGTCCGGGTCGTCGGGCGGCACGGCTCGACCGCATTGCGCCTCTGTCACCACCCTGGCCACCTCGGTCCCGGGGTCGACGGAGGCCAGGATGGGCCGGCCGGCGGCCAGGATCGAATACGTCTTGGAGGGCACGCTCGACGCCGCCAGCCCCTTGCGGAGCGGCACGACGTGGAGATCGCCGCTCGCCAGCACCTCGGGCAACCGCGCCGGGGGCTGGTACGGCGAGAAGCGGACGTTCCCGAGGCCCGCGGTCGTCGCCTTCAGGGCGGCCAGTCCCGACCCGCCGCCATTGACCAGGAACACCAGGTCGGACCGATGGGCCAGGCGTCTCGCCGCTTCGGCCACGAGCTCGAGGGACTGCGAGAAACCGACGTTGCCGGCATAGAGGATCACTACTTGGTCCTCCGTGATCCGCAGGTTCCGCCGGAGGACGGTGGCCCGCGCCAGCGGATGGATCAGCTCGGTGTCGACGAAGTTGGGGATGACGCGCACATCGCCGCGACGTTGGGGCGGGAGCTTGGCGGCGACGTTCGCCCGGAGATCCTCGGACAGCACTGTCACCGCGGCGGCGCGTTCGTAGGTGAGGCGTTCCAGCGCGCGAGCGGCGGCGATCAGCCTCGGGCTGGTCAGCTTGCCGAGTTCGATGGCCACGTCCGGGAAGACGTCTTGCACGTTGAAGACCAGCGGGCTGCGGTGGAGCACAGCCGCGGCCCAGGCCACCAGGCCGATGGGCAGTGGCGGCGACATGGCCAGCACGGCGTCCATGCGCCCTCCGCCGAGCGAGGCGACGCCGGCCAGGGCCGAGAAGGCCGCGAACGACGCCGCCCGCCAGGCCAGGCTGGTCTTGTCCGATGGGAACGGATGGACCCGGGTGATCGAGCCCCACGGCGTGCGCTGGCGGCGGATGAGGCGGCCCCGCCAGCCTTCCTCGATGGCGTGATGGGTGTACCACGGGAGGGCGGTCACGACGTGCACCTCGTGGCCCCGCGCCGCGAGCTCCGCGACGATGCGAGTCATGACCTCACCGGTCGGCGCCGGGTCGGGCGCGAAGTGGGGGCAGAGGACGGTCAGCTTCATCGGGAGTGGTCGCCGGAGCCGGCGGGATTCAGCACGGCGGACGGGCCAGCGCGTCACGGTAGGCGAGGGCCAGCGCCGCGGCCGACCTCGTCGCGGTCAGCTCCGCCGCCCTGGCTCGACCGGCCGCGATGAGCTCGGCCCGTAGCGCTTCGTCGTCCAGGATGGAAGTGATCGCGCGTGCCCAGGCGTCCCCGTCGTCGGGATCGAGGAGCAGCCCGGCCGAGCCGACGACCTCCGGGAGTGCGGTCGTCGCCGCCGCCAGCACCGGCGTGCCGACGGCCATGGCTTCCAGCACGGGCGCGCCGAAGCCCTCGTAGCGGCTGGGAAAGACCAGCGCGTCGGCGCAGCGGAGGAGCCCGTCCCGGTCCCGGTCCGAAACCCGGCCGGTCCGCACCACCCGGTCTCTCAGCCCCCGCTGGTGGATGGCGTGGACCAGCGCGTCCTCACCGAGGCCGGCGGCCCCCGGTAGCACGAGTCGCAGCTCGGGCCGGTCCTCGAGCCGCGCCAACGCATCCAGGAGCAAGAGGTGGTTCTTGTGGGGATAGGTGACGGCCGGGAAGACGAGGAACGGCCCCGGCACGTCGTAACGCGCTCTCAGAGCCTCCTCGTCGAAGTCGCCCGACGCGAAGCCGGCCGGCAGCCCATGGGGAACGACGGCGATCTGCTCTGCGTCGGCGCCCAGCTCCTCGACCAAGGACCCCCGCACGAACTCGCTCGGGGTGGTGATCACCCGGGCCCGGCGGAGGCTGGCCGGCAGCTCGTAGCGCAGCCAGGCTCGCTTGACCAGACGGAAGTACTGCGGGTAGGCGGCGTACTGGATGTCGTGGACACTGAGCACTACCCCGGCTCCGTTGGACCCGGAGGGAGCCGTGCCGCCGGCGTGATGGACGACCTCCAGGTGGCGCCGGCGCACCTCGCGGGCCAGCCAGGTCCGCTCGGCCAAGACCCGCACGCTGCGCTGCGCGCCGCTCACCGGCGCGGTAACGATCTCGAAGGCGGTCGACAGCTCCGGATGCGCGACCGTGAACCCGGGAAGAACGAACAGCGCGATCTCCAGATCCGGCGCGGCCGTGGCGAGGGGCGCCAGCATCCGGCTGATGTACTCCTCCGAACCGCCGACCCTCCCGGGGACGCACCAGAGCAGGTTGACGCCGACAGCCGTCACCGTGCGCCCCCTACGGCCTCGCGGTAGGCCGCGACAACGGCCTCCGCGGTGGCCCGCCAGGTGAAGCGGGCGGCGCGCACCGGGCCGACCGCCGCCAGCTCCGATCGGCGTTCGAGCGCTTCCCGGATCCCGCGTGCGATGTCCGCCGTGTCGAGCGGGTCGACGAGCACAACGGCGTCGCCGCCCACCTCGGCGGTCGCCGTCTCCTTGCCGGTCACGACCGGCGCGCCGTACGCCATGGCCTCGAGCACCGGCAGCCCGAACCCTTCCCGCAGGCTCGGATAGCACACGGCGTCGGCACCGGCGTAGAGCGCGGCCTTCGTGGCCTCGTCCACGAACCCCAGCAGGTGCACCCGCTCGACGCTGCCGTCGGGAGGGGCCGCCGCACCCCATCCGTCCGGGCCCGCCACGACCAGCTCGTGGTCGGAGTCGAGCGAGCCGAAGGCCTGCACCAGACGGCGCAGGTTCTTGCGGGGCTCGAGCGTGCCGACGAACAGCAGGTAGCGCGGGCCGATGCCGAGGCGAGCCCGTACCGCCTCGATCTGTCCCGGTGACGGGGGCACGACCGGGTCCAGGCCGAGGGGGACGAGCCGCAGGCGCTCGGCCAGGAGGCCGGCGCGCTCACAGTCGTCGAGGGTGGCCTGCGAGGAGCACAGCACCACATCGGCCGAGCGGGCGATGCGCTCCAGGCCGGCCCGGAAGGCCCGCACGCCGTGGCGGGTGAACGAGTCGGGCTCGTGGAGGAACGCGAGGTCGTGAACGGTCACGACCAACGGCACGTGACGGCGGGGCGGCACGATGATGGTGGTGGCGTGTACCAGGTCGACCGGTCCCGTGGCCTGCTCGACGGGAGGCCAACCGAGCCGGCGCCACGCCTCGTACAGCACTCGCCGTGGCAGTGGCAGGGACCGCACCGGGATCGGAGGCTGAAACGGCACAGGTGGCGGGTGGCGGTGGCGCGCCGCCACGCCGACCAACTCGACGTCGGCCTGGGTGGAGAGCGCGCGGGCCATGCCGAGGGCGGCGACGGCCGTGCCGCCCGGCACCTCGTGCCAGCACTGCTCCAGGGTGAAGGCGACGCGCACCCGTCCATGCTGGCTCACAACGGGCTCTAGCCTGGCCAGCCATGAGCGAGTTCTGGTCCGGCCGGCGCGTCCTCCTCACCGGAGGCTCGGGCTTCCTCGGCCGCGTGGTGCGGCGGCGTCTCACTGAAGAGGGGGCCGACGTCGTCGCTCCTCGGCAGGCCGAGTTCGACCTCACGGATCCGACGCAGGCCGACGCCGCGGTCGCCACTGCGGCGCCCGACCAGGTCATCCACCTGGCCGCTCGGGTCGGCGGCATCGGGTACAACCAGGCCGAGCCGGCCTCGCTGTACCTGGCCAACCTGCTGATGGGCACCTACATCATCGAGGCGGCCCGCCGGTACGACGTCGACAAGACGGTGCTCGTCGGCACCGTGTGCTCCTACCCCAAGTTCACCCCGGTGCCCTTCGCCGAGCACTCCCTCTGGGACGGGTACCCGGAGGAGACCAACGCCCCGTACGGCATCGCGAAGAAGGCCCACCTCATCCATGCGCAGGTCAACGCCGCCCAGCACGGCCAGCGCTTCGCCTACCTGATCCCGACCAATCTCTACGGTCCTGGGGACAAGTTCCATCCCAGCGTGTCCCACGTCATCCCGGCGCTGATCAAGAAGTGCGTCGACGCCGTCGAACAGGGCGCCAGCAAGGTGGGGGTGTGGGGGACGGGCAGCGCGAGCCGCGAGTACCTCTACGTGGACGACGCCGCCGAAGGCATCCTGCTGGCCGCCGAGCACGCGGCGGGAACGGAGCCCGTGAACTTGGGCACGGATCACGAGATCACCATCCGGGAGACGGCCGAGCGCATCGCCGCGCTGGTCGGCTTCGACGGCGACCTGGTCTGGGATCCGGCCCAGCCGGACGGCCAGCCTCGCCGCCGGGTCGATCCCTCGCGGGCCGAGCAACAGTTCGGCTGGCAGGCGCAGATGCCCTTCGAGGAGGGGCTGCGCCGCACCATCGAGTGGTACCGCACCCACCGCGAGGAGGCCGAGCGCGACCCACGCGGGGGAGGGTCGTAGCCCCAGGGTTGGCCGTAGGTCAGCCGCAGGCGGCGGTGGGGTCCGGCACGGTGCCGATGGGCGGCGAGGTGGGTGGGGCGAGGGCCGCGGCTTCCTGGCCGGGGGCTACGCCGGGAGCGGGCGGGACGGCCGAGCCGTCGGCGTTCGTGCTCGGGGGCGCCACGCTGGTGGCCGCGGCAGCAAGAGGCTGGCCGCCGAAGAACGACAGCAGCGCCGTCGCCTTCTCCTCGTCCATCCGCAGGACGGCGGCATCGCCCACCTCGTCCGGATAGGCCGGGAGGGTGAAGGAGGCGATCTCCGCCGCGCCGAGCGCGGCGAGGCGGTCGGCCAGGGAGGCGAGGTTGAGGGAGGCGTCCGGATGCACCGACTTCAGCGCCGCCTTGACGAGTGTCGAGACGCCGAGGGGGTTGCTGTTGACGGTGGCGAAGGCCTTCGCCGCGGCACGGCGGATGAAGTCCTGCTGGCGGCTGATGCGCCCGAAGTCGGACGACTCGTCCTCGCGCCACCGGCCGTTGATCTCTTGCGCGAAGTGGCGTGAGCGCACGTAGGCCAGCGCCATCGTGCCGTCGAGGGTCACACAGCCGGGCGCGGGGACGCTCAGGCCGGTGTTCTTGTCGCGGGTGGGGAGATCGAAGTACACGGTGACCCCGCCGAGCGCGTCGACGAGGTCCTTGAAGCCGTAGAAGTCGACGTCGATGAAATGGTGGATCGGGATGCCGAGGTTCTGCTCGACGGTCTCGATCAGGACGTCGTTGCCCTTGGTGTAGGCGCTGTTGATCCGGTTGCTCTCACCCGTCCCCGCGATGGGAACCCACAGGTCGCGAGGGATCGAGAGGATGGCCGCATGGCCCGTCTGCGGATCGAACCGGAGGACCATGATGGTGTCGGAGCGTCGGCCGGGCGCATCACCGGCGTCGCCGATGGAGCCGAAGTCATCGGCGTTGGGGTCCGAGCCCTCTCGAGTGTCGGAGCCCACCATCAGGTAATTCTCCGTGGCCTGGGGCTCGTCCTTCTTGGTCAGAGCCGTCCCCGTGTCGGCCCGCTCGACCGTGTTGAGCGTCGCCGCCAGGTGGGCGACACCGGCCGTGCCGACCGCCAGCGTGGTCACCGTGAACACTCCGACTCCGGCGACGAGCCTCCTCGGCAGCGTGGAACGCGGGCGCGCAGGACGGGAGCTTCGGGCGTACACGGTGTCGAACAAGCTACCAGCGCGGGTTTCGTGGACCGCTGCACCTGGGCGGCACGCGGCGACGCTCAGGCCGGTCGCAGGTGCACGACATCACCGGCCGAAACCTCGACTGTCTCCCCATCGCCGCGCACGATCAAGCGCCCTTGGGCCGTCACGTCGACGGCCTCGCCTTCGAGCTCGCGGTCGACGAGAGTGACGCGCACCCGTTGGCCCAACGTGGACAACCGGGCGCGATACAGGGCATGGAGCTCGGATGGCCGGTCGGCCCACACCGTCAGCAGGGGCGCCAGGCTCGCCAGCAGCTGGCGCAGTAGCTCACGCCGGTCAACCGCGCGACCGGCCAGCTCGGCCAACGTGACGGCGCGATCGGCCACGTCGGCCGGCGGTTCCTCCCAGGCCACGTTGACCCCGAGGCCGACGACCACCGCTCCATCGGGGGCGCCCCCGACCGTCTCGGCCAGGATCCCGGCCAGCTTGCGCGAACCGATCATGAGGTCGTTGGGCCACTTGAGCTCGGGGTCGATCCCGGACTCCTCGGTCACCGCCCGTTGCGCCGCCAATGCGACAGCCCAGAGGGCGGCGTGGAGCGTCGCGCCCGGCGGCGGTCGCAGCAGGATCGAGCACAGGAGCGCGCTCTCCGGAGGTGCCTGCCAGGTTCGGCCCAACCGCCCCCGCCCCGCGGTCTGGTGGTCGGCCACCATGACCGCGCCGTGGCGCGCGCCTTTGCGCGCCAGCGTGACGAGGTCGGCGTTGGTCGATCCGGTCTCCCGCCGCCAGGTCACGGTGAACGGCTCCGGCCACCCGTCCCCGGAGGATGGGGTGGCGGCCGAAGGGCTCACCGCACCAACATACGACTCCGATGCTCCAGAAGATCCTGATCGCCAACCGGGGCGAGATCGCCGTCCGCGTGATCCGAGCCTGCCGCGAGCTCGGCGT
>DASTFY010000223.1:0-18094 GCA_035719525.1 Acidimicrobiales bacterium | reverse complement strand
GGCGGGAAATCGACCGCGGCACCGTCGTAGGTCAGCGCGGCCGCCCCGTCCACCACCTTGCGGACCTGCTCGTCCAGCTCCTCCACCCCGGCCAGCCCGGCACCGGACACCGCCTGGTAGGTGCTGGCCACCAGCCGGCGCAAGCCGGCCGCCACGTGCAAGGGCTTGAGCACCGGCATCGCCGCCATGGTCGTGCAGTTGGGGTTGGCCACGATGCCCTTCGGAATCGAGTCGAGGGCGTGAGGGTTGACCTCGGCCACCACGAGGGGGACATCCGGGTCCATCCGCCAGGCCGAGGAGTTGTCGACCACCGTGGCGCCGGCCGCGGCGAAGCGGGGCGCCAGCTGGCGTGACGACGTGGCGCCGGCGGAGAACAACGCCAGCTCCAGCCCGGTCAGATCGGCGCTGGCCGCGTCCTCGACCACGACTTCGCCGTCCCGCCACGGGAGGGTCCGGCCGGCCGAGCGGGCCGACGCGAAGAAGCGGACCTCGTCGACGGGGAAGGCCCGGTCGGAGAGCAGGGCCCGCATGACGCCACCGACCTGGCCAGTGGCACCGACCACACCAACGCGCATGGGTGGCCAGGCTACCGGCGGCGCGGCCGCGCCTCCGGGCGGTTTACCTGCGCTCGGGGAGCGGCCCGGAGTAGGCCTGGCCGGCGTCCAGCCCGAACGCGTGGTGCAGCGCCCGCAATGCCCGCTCCATCCCCTCGGCGGCGATCACCACGGAGATGCGGATGGTCGAGGTGGAGATCATCTCGATGTTGACCCCCTCGTCGGCCAGCACCCGGAACATCCTGGCTGCGATGCCCGGCGCGGACTTCATGCCCGCCCCGACCAGCGACACCTTCGCGATGTCGCCGTCGTGGGTGACGCCGCCGGCGCCGATCTGCGCCGCCACGTCGCTCACGACCTTCTCGGCCACGGCCATGTCCGCCTTGGGCATCGTGAAGGAGATGTCGGTCGTGCCGGCCTTCGAGGTGTTCTGCACGATCATGTCGACGTTGATGTTCGACGCCGCCAGCGGCTCGAACAGAGCCGCGGACACGCCGGGGCGGTCCGGCACGGCGCTGACCGTCACCTTGGCCTCCGACACGTCGTGCACAACGGCGGAGATGATCGGGTCTTCCATGTTCGGCTCCTCGCTGGTGACCCAGGTGCCCGGCTCCCAGGTGAAGCTGGATCGGACGTGCAGCGCGACGTGATGGTTCCGGGCGAATTCGACCGAGCGCAGCGCCAGCACCCGCCCGCCGGCGCCGGCGATCTCCAGCATCTCGTCGAAGTTGATGTGGGACAGCTTGCGGGCCTGCGGCACGAGCCGGGGATCGGCCGAGAAGACCCCGGTCACATCGGTGTAGATCTCGCAGCTGTCGGCCTGGAACGCCGCGGCCAGCGCCACGGCCGTCAGGTCCGAGGCGCCGCGGCCGAGGGTGGTGATCTCCCGCTCGGTCGAGATCCCCTGGAATCCGGCGATCACGCAGACCTTTCCGTCGGCCAGCGCGGCACGCACGCGATCGCCCTTGACCTCCAGGATCTTGGCCCGGCCATGGACGTTGTCCGTGATGATGCCCACCTGACTGCCGGTGAAGGAGACGGCGTCGACCCTGAGGTCGGCCAGGGCCATGCAGACCAAGGCCATGCTCTTGCGCTCGCCGATCGTGAGCAGCATGTCCATCTCGCGGCCGGGAAGCGTGGCCGAGACGGCGCTGGCGAGAGCGATGAGATTGTCCGTCTCCTTGCCCATGGCCGACACGACGACCACGAGGTCGTGGCCCTGACGGCGGGTGAAGGCGACGTGCTCGGCCACCGCCTTGATCCGCTCGGCGTCGGCGACCGAGGTGCCACCGAACTTCTGCACGATCAAGGTCACGGGTGGCACACGGTAGCCAGGAGGTGGGGCGACTGCGATGCGGGTTCCGCGGGTCAGTAGCCTGCGGCCTCCGTGGGCACCGACAAGCGGGAACGACAGAAAGCCAACCGTCAGGCTCGCCTGGCCGAGATGGAGCGGGCCCAGCGGCGCAGCACGAGCCGCAAGAAGGTCATCCGCATCGGCATCATCGTCGTGGTCGCCCTCCTGGCGGCCTTCGGGCTGTCCCGCTTGATCGGGCAGGACGACGAGGGGGTCGCCGCTTCGGACACCTCGCTGGCCACGACAGTGCCCGAGACGACCGTTCCCGACATCACCGGCGAGACGCCCTGCCCGGCGGCGGACGGCTCCACCGAACGGGCGACCAGTTTCGAGAACCCGCCCCCCATGTGCATCGACCCCGCCAGGACCTACATGGCGACGATCGACACCAGCGAGGGCAGCTTCACGGTCGCCCTCGACGCCACGAAGGCGCCGCAGACGGTCAACAACTTCGTGGTGCTGGCCCGCTACCACTTCTACGACGGGTTGACGTTCCACCGGATCGTCCCCAGCTTCGTCGTGCAGGGCGGCGATCCGCTCGGCACCGGCAGTGGCGGGCCGGGCTACGAGTTCGAGGACGAGCTGCCGGCCTCGCTCGAGGACTACACCGCGGGCTCGGTGGCCATGGCCAACTCCGGCCCCGGGACCAACGGCAGCCAGTTCTTCGTCACCCTGACCGACACCGGCCTCGACGGGCCCAAGTACTCGCTCTTCGGCCGCGTGACGGAGGGGTTCGACACCACGGTCAAGGCCCTCGAAGCCGCCGGCCAGGCCGGCACGGTCCCCACCATCACCAGCATCACCATCACGGAGTCGTAGCCGAACCCGTGCTCCTAGGAGAGGGGGAGGGCGTCGACGTCGACCTGAGAGCCGGCCAGGTGGACGACGGCGTCACCCCGGCTCTTCCAGCCGTCCGGGCCACGGAGGACGGCGGCGCCCGTGGCCAGCGTCACGACCGGGAACGCCAGGCCGAGGCCCAGGGTGCGATGCAGCCGATCGTGCGACCAGGACTCAGCCGCCGGCACGACGGCCATGGGACGCGCCAGCCCGAGACCGAGCGTGAAGGCCCCGCCGCGCGGGTCCGTCATCGGGTCGCACAGCGCCATGGCCGCCGGCCCGGACGCGGCGACGACGGCTCCGCCGGCGACGGCTTCGACGAGCGCAGCGAGGAGCGGCGTGTCCTTGAGCACCGACCGCAGGTGCATGGGCGAGTCACCCACAAGATACAGGAACGCGCTCCCGCTCACCGTGGCAACGTGCTCGGGCGAGAACGCGTCCGGCCGCCGGAGGACGTCGAGCCCCCGGGCCTCCACGCCGAGCGACTCGAACCAGGCCTGCGCCCGCGTGACGGAGCGCTCGGGGCGCTCGTAGGCATCGGCGGTCGGCACCACGACGACACACTCCGCACCGGAGCGGTCCAACAGCTCGCGATCCACGGCCTCGGTGGCGGCGAACTCGCCACCCCCGATCAACGCCAACGTGCCCGTCACTGCTCCCCCTTCACCCGCATGGCCCCGTCCGGGCGGTACCGCCGGGCCATGCCCGCGACGCAGGATCGCAGCGGCAGGGTCAGCGTCGGCAGCCCGAAGCGATCGAGGGAGAGGATCGTGAAGCCGGCATGGCGTAGCGCGGCCGGGAGATCCCGCCCGGGCACGAAGCCCTCCGTCGTCAGGCGCCACAGCGGGCGGCTGAGCTCCGTGGCCAGCCCGCCGGGCCGGCGAGGGCTGTGATCGATGAACAGCAGGCGGCCGTCGTCCGACAACCGCGCCGCGAGGGCACGGAGCTCCTCGTGCAAGTCGGAGCGAGCACTCAGGATGAAGGCGGCGACGATGGTGTCGAAGCCAGAGCCTGCGTCGTCGAGCGCTCGCAGCTCCACCTCGAGCGCTCGCCGCGCCGCTACCCGCTGCAGGCGGCTTCGCCCGGCCGCATCTGCCCCGACGACAACGACCCGGGTCACGGCAGCGGCCGGGTAGTGCTCCAGGTTGACGCCACCGGCTCCACCCAGCTCCAGCACCCGTCCTCGCGCTTGCCGCAGCAGCCGCCGGCGCCGATCCCTGAGCAGCGCCTGGTCGAGTGGGGTCATCACCCGCTCGATGGGCGCCGGATAGGTCGTGACGGGCACGCTCCTCGACGCTACAGAACCTGACCCGACGGCCCGTGGCCTCCCTGGCGCGATTACCGGTCGGCTTCGGACAGCAGCACGGTCTCGAGCCGGGCCAGCAGCGCATTGGAGACACCGATCGACACGACGTAGTCGCGCACGGAGCCGTGATGCTGGGCCACCCGCGACAGCAGGCGAGCCATGGCCTCCGGCTCGGCGGCCAGGTGGCTGGGCGGGATGGCCCCGTACAGCGCCGACATCTCCGGGCTGTGCGCCTCGGCCCACCGCAGGGTCCGCTCCACGGCCTGCCGCGACAGCCCATAGTCCTCGGCCACCACGTCGTGGGGAACGCCGAGGGAGGCGAGGAGGAGGGCGGCGAGGATGCCGGTGCGATCCTTGCCCGCCGCGCAGTGGAACACCGCCGGAAGGGCACCGGGCACCCCGAGGAGGTGGAACGCCTTGGCGAACAGCGGTTCCCCGTCCGACAGCAGCGCGACGTACTGCTGGAACAGGAACTCGGCCGGATCGGTCACCTTCCAGGCGTGTTCCCTGTCCCAGGTGACGTCGATGACCGGCAGGTGGTGGAAGGTCACGGGATACACGTCGACCGGAAAGGTCCCGCGCTCGGCCAGCTCGCGATCGGAACGAAGGTCGAGGACCGTGCGCAGCCCGAGGCCTCTCAGCACCTCGACGTCGGCTGGTGACAGGCGGTGGAGGCCGTCGGCCCGGTACAGCACCTGCCAGCGCGTGATCCGACCATCCGCCGTGGCATAGCCGCCGAGGTCACGGAAGTTGTGGACTGCCTCCAGCGCCAGCACTCGATCAGGCACGACGACGGACATGACAGCGAGGGTACCGGGAGGAGGTTTCGAAACAGTGGCGGCGCGATGGCCGGCCTACCTACCGGTCGGTAACATCCGTCCATGGAAGGCGCGGAGATGACACGGGTGGGGGTGCTCGGGTCCGGCATCATGGGCGCCGGGCTCACCGAGGTGATTGCCCGGGCGGGCTACGAGGTCATCGTCCGGTCCCGCCGGCGAAGCGCGGCGGAAGACCTGCTGGCCCGCGTGACCAGGAGCCTCGACCGCCACGTGGAGAAGGGAAAGCTCTCGGACGAGGATCGCAAGGACACCCTCGGGCGGATCGGCATCACCGACCATCTGGGGGCGCTGGTCGACTGCGATCTCGTCATCGAGTCGGTCGTCGAGGACCTCGCGGTGAAGAAGGCCCTGTTCGGCGAGCTCGAGCAGGTGGTGCAAGAGGAGGCCATCCTCGCCACCAACACGTCCACCTTCCCGATCGTCGAGTTGGCCGTGCAGACGCAACGCCCCGATCGGGTCTGCGGCCTCCACTTCTTCAATCCGGCACCGGCGATGCGCCTGGTCGAGATCGTCCGCCCGCTGACGGCGAGCGACCAGACCGTGGAGACGCTCCGAGGCTTCGCGCTGCGATGCGGCAAGGAGCCCGTGGTGGTCGCCGATCGCGCCGGGTTCGTGGTCAACGCGCTGCTGTTCCCCTACCTGAACAACGCCGTGCGCATGCTGGAGAGCGGCACGGCATCCATGGAGGACATCGACACCGCGATGTGCGGTGGCTGCAACTTCCCGATGGGACCGTTCGCCCTGCTCGACCTGGTGGGGCTCGACACCTCGCTGTCGATCCTCGACGCGCTGTACGTGGAGTTCCGGGACCCGAACTACGCCGCCGTGCCGACCTTGCGCAGGATGGTGGCCGCCGGCCACCTGGGCCGCAAGTCCGGTCAGGGCTTCTACATCTACGGCGGCTGAGCGAGCCGGCCACCAGCGCTCCACAACGGCGCGGGGAGAACCGAAGGGCCGACGAGCTCGAAAGGCACACTGTCGGAGTGGAGATCGAAGGCCTCGAGGCGTGGCTGCGCCGGCCGATCGAGCCGCCCCGCACCGGGTGGAGCTTTCCTGCGCCGGACACCTTGGGCGGCGAGGATCTGGCCGGAGTCGGCGGTGACCTCGAACCGGGCACCATCCTCAACGCTTACCGCCACGGGCTGTTCCCGATGAACGTCGACCGTCGTCACCTGGGCTGGTGGTCGCCGATCACGCGGGGCGTCATCCCGCTCGAAACCTTCCGCTCCTCCCGCTCGCTGCGCCGGAGCTGCCGGCGCTACCGGCTCACGGTGGATCGCGACTTTCCGCGGGTGATCGCGGCCTGCGCCGATCCACGGCGCCCGAACGGGTGGATCACACCGGCCATCATCGAGGCGTACCGACGGCTGCACGATCTGGGTTGGGCCCACAGCATCGAGGCCTGGACGGTCGAGGGCGAGCTGGCCGGCGCGCTCTACGGGCTGCGGGTGGGCGGGCTGTTCGCCGGCGAATCGATGATCCACTTCCACCGAGACGGCTCCAAGGTGGCGCTGGTCGGCCTGGTTCAGCTACTGCGCGAGTGCGGTGCCTCGCTGCTGGACGTGCAGTGGCTCACGCCTCACCTGGCGGCACTCGGCGCGGTCGGCATCGACCGCTCCGAATACCACCGCCGCCTGACCGTGGCCCTAGGAGTGCGCTGACGTAGTGGGGTGCGCAGATCGCCGGAGCATCGGCGTCGGTGGCAAGGCGCGACGACGAACGCAAATGCCCTGCGCATTTGTGATGAGGAGCAACGCCGCCAGCGGTGTCGAGGACCGGCGAGATGTGTGCATCCATTACTTCAGGGTGCTCCTGAGCATGGCCATTGGGGTGACCGGCCTCTCCAGTCACCCCAATTGGCCCCGGGGGAGGCCCTTGTGACCTCGTGGGGTGCGACCTCCTCCTGGGGGATGAGGCGGGTCTGGCACCCCACGTCGTGACTCGAAAGGTAATTCCACCAGCAACGACCTGCCCAGCGGATTTCGCCGCTGTCGCGGCCGTCCGGGCCGATTGACTGCCGGATGGGGTCCCGGCGTGGGTGCATGGTCACGCAGCGCGCGGCACGGGCAGACTGGGGCCGTGGCCGATCAGCCCTGGTTGATGCGCACCTACTCGGGGCACTCGACGGCGGCCGCGTCCAACGCGCTCTACCGCACCAACCTGGCCAAGGGCCAGACAGGGCTGTCGATCGCCTTCGATCTGCCCACCCAGACCGGGTACGACCCGGACAGCCCGATGGCGCGGGGCGAGGTGGGCAAGGTCGGCGTGCCGATCGCCCACCTCGGACACATGCGGTCGCTCATGGACGGGATTCCGCCGAACACCATGAACACCTCGATGACGATCAACGCCACTGCGGCCTGGCTCCTCGCGCTGTATGTCGCCAACGCCGATGAGCGGGGGGTAGCCAGCGCCGAGCTTCGGGGTACCACCCAGAACGACATCGTCAAGGAGTACCTGTCCAGAGGCACCTACATCTTCCCGCCCGGCCCCAGCCGGCGGCTCACGGTGGACCTGATCGCCTGGTGCAGTCAGCACGCGCCGGCCTGGAACCCCATGAACGTGTGCTCGTACCACCTGCAGGAAGCCGGGGCCACTCCCGTCCAGGAGCTGGCGTACGCGCTGGCCGACGCCGTCGGCGTGCTGGATGCCGTCCGGGACTCGGGACAGGTTCCCGACGACCGATTTGCCCAGGTGGTCGGCTCCATGTCGTTCTTCGTCAATGCCGGCATCCGCTTCGTGGAGGAGATCTGCAAGCTGCGGGCCCTGGCCGAACTGTGGGACCGGATCACCGAGGACCGCTACGGCGTACAGGACCCGAAGCTGCGCCGCCTCCGCTACGGAGTGCAGGTGAACTCGCTCGGGCTGACCGAGGCCCAACCCGAGAACAACGTCCAGCGGATCGTGCTGGAGATGCTGGCCGTCACCTTGTCCAAGCGGGCCCGCGCCCGGAGCGTGCAGTTGCCGGCGTGGAACGAGGCGCTCGGACTGCCGACGCCGTGGGATCAGCAGTGGTCGTTGCGGATGCAACAGGTTCTGGCCTTCGAGACCGACCTGCTCGAGTACGAGGACATTCTCGACGGGAGCCGCGTCGTGGAGGCGCGGACAGCCGAGCTGCGCGATGCGGCCGCAGCCGAGCTGGAGGAGGTCCTGGCTCTCGGGGGTGCGTTCGAGGCCGTCGAGGAGCTGAAGGGGAGGCTCGTACAGTCGATGGCCGAGCGCACCCGCCGGATCGAGTCCGGAGAGCAGGTGGTGGTCGGCGTCAACCGGTTCACCGAGACGGCACCCTCGCCGCTCGGCGGAGCCGAAGCCATCGTCACGGTGGATCCAGCCGTCGAGGAGGAGATGGTGGAGGACGTCCGGCGGTGGCGTGCGGCGCGCGACGGCCATGCCGCGGTGGCCGCTGTCGCGGAGCTCCGCCGGGTGGCAGAGGGCGGAGGCAACCTGATGCCCCCCTCCATCGCCCTGGCCCGGGCCGGCGGCACCACCGGTGAGTGGGCGTCGGCGCTGCGCGAAGTGTTCGGCGAGTTCCGCGCTCCCACCGGAGTTCGTGCGGCCAGCGGAGGAGGGACCGACCTCGCCGCGGTCGCCGCTCGGGTACGGCAGCTCCCGGGCGGCCCGCCCCGCCTGCTGGTGGCCAAGCCGGGGCTGGACGGCCATTCCAACGGCGCCGAACAGATCGCCGTGGCTGCGCGCGACGCCGGCATGGAGGTGGTGTACGCGGGCATCCGGCTGACGCCGGAGCAGATAGCAGCTTCGGCCCGGGACGAGGACCCGGACGTCATCGGCCTGTCGGTGCTGTCGGGCAGCCATCGCGAGCTGGTCCCCGCCGTGCTGGAGCGCCTCGCCGCGGAGGGCGTCGATGCGGCCGTCGTCGTGGGCGGCATCATCCCCGACGACGACCAACCCGCCCTCCTCGAGGCCGGCGTTCGGGCGATCTACACCCCCAAGGACTATGCGCTCGCCCGCATCATGGGAGACATCACCGACCTGACCGAGCAGCGGCGGGCCGAGCGCGAGCACTGATCAGAGAGCGGTCGGCCCCGCTCGGCGGGCCGTGACCATCCATGCCGCAGCAGGAAGCCGGATGCCGTCCGGTTCGGCATGGGGCGCCAGCTCCGCCCGCAGCGTCGAGCGGACCCTGTCCATGACCGCAGGCGGCAGGCTGGCCACCAGGTCGGGCGCCGAGGCCTCGAAGAACCCGAGGGCGTCGTCGAGGTCGGTGGCCACCCAGACCGGGTCGTCCACCGCCTCCATCGCGATTCCTTCGAATCCCGCCCCTTCCAGCAGGCGCCGCACGCGGCCGGGTTCGGCCAGCGAGAACGGCCCCGGTTCTCCGTCGGCCTCGGCCGGGGGGCCGAGACGACCGGGCGCGCCACCGAGATGGGCGGCCACCGCGGCGGCGGGAATGGCCGACCACGCGTTGGCCCGGCCGTCCCGCCAGGTCACGAAGACCAGACGGCCGCCGGGCCGGACCGCGGCGGCCAGGTGGGCGAACGCCTCCGCGGGGTGCGGAAAGAGCTGAAGCCCGAATTGGCTGATCAGCACGTCGAACGCGGCGATCGGCAGCGGATGGCTGGCGGCGTCCCCGAGCACGAAGCGGATCGGCAGGTCGCGCCCAGCCTCCTCGGCGACGGCCAGCAGCGGCGCTGAGATGTCCACCGCGGTGACGGATCCACCGGGTCGCACTCGCCGGGCGGCCTCGCACGAGGAGGTGCCGGTCCCGCAGCCCACGTCGAGCACGTGGTCGCCGGTGCGGAGGCCGGCGGCGTCGATCAGACGCCGGCCGTGACCGGCGAGCATCCGCTCCATGCGGTGCCGCTCGGTGAGCCAGACTGGTAAGACTTCAACAGTGTGTTCCACATCGTTACTATGTGCGGACAACAGTGTGATTGTCAACTAAGGTCGGATCCATGGCGCATCGTGGAGGCAAGAGCTGGGGCCGTTGGCAGCACGAGCACCTCCGAGGGGGTCACCGTTCCTCCTCGGCCCGCACCCGCTGGTGGTCCGGCGAGACCGAGCGGTGGGAGATCACGGCCCGTATCGAGCGGTTCATCGAGCCAGCGCTGCTCCTGATGCTCCGTGACACCGAGATGCACGGCTACGAACTGGCCGATGCGCTCGACTCGCTGAACCCCGACGAGCGGGTCGACCTGGGCAACCTCTACCGCCTGCTGCGGTCGCTCGAGGAGGAGGAGCTCGTCACATCGACGTGGCGCGACGACCTGCCCGGCCGAGCCAAGCGCACCTACCGGCTCACCGCCAAGGGCGCTGAGGTGCTGGCGGCCTGGGCGGAGGCACTGGAGCGGGCCGAGAGCACGGTGGCCGGCTTCCTCCGCCGGTACCACCGGCCGCCCGCCGGCTGACGAGGAGTGTGCTCCTAGGGAACGCTGGAGCTGGCCGGAGCGGGCGGCGGTCGGGGAACGATGAGGCGCTGGCCGGCCTCGATTCGGTTGGGGTCCTCGATGGCGTTGGCCGCCACGAGATCGGCGACGGGGACGCCGAGCTGCTTCGAGATGCTGTCCAGCGTGTCGCCCTGTTGCACGTCGTAGTAGGGCACCAACGTCGTGGTTGGGGCGAGCGTCGTGATCACCGTCGGCAGCGGTGGCAGCGGGGTGGCCCTCGTCGGTGTGACCGGATCGTCGCCGCAGGCCGCGAGCGCGGCCAGCACGGCGAGCGCGAGTAGCGGCGCGACCCTCCGCCGATCCCCGTCGAGGCCGTCATGCCCCGTGGTCGTGCTTCTCGCGCCGTTCGTCCGCCCAGCGTAACCGCCCTACCCGATCTTCTTCCGTCGTGGCCTGGGCTCCCGCGTAGGGTGCTCGGATGCCCCCGTTCCCCGGCGCCTGCGCTCCCGATCGGACTCGGCGGCTGGACGCCGGCGGGGTCGGGCTGGCCGTCTACGAGTGGGGGCCGGAAGGGGCGCCGCCGCTCATCCTGGCCCATGGTGGCTTCGACTTCGCCCGCACCTTCGATGTCCTCGCTCCCTTGCTCGCGGCCGGAGGCTGGCGGATCGTGGCCTGGGACCAGCGCGGCCACGGCGACAGCGACCATGCCGCCCTCTACTCCTGGGATGCCGATGTGCGCGACGCCGCCGCGGTGTTGGACAGCGCCACCGGCGGGCCGGCCCCTGTCGTCGGCCACTCGAAGGGCGGCGGGCTCATGATGCAACTGGCCGACGCCCAGCCCCACCGGCTCACCCACCTGGTCAACCTGGATGGCTTGCCGTCGCGCCGGCCGGTTCCCGACGTCACCAACCACGAGCGGAACCGGATGCTGGCCGCCGAGCTCGGCCAGTGGCTGGACTACCGCCGCCGGGCCCGGATGGCCGAGCGCCGGCCGGGCACGATCGACGAGCTGGCCCAGCGGCGGGGACGGATGAACCCCCGCCTGTCGATCGAGTGGTTGCGCTACCTGGTGACCCTCGGGGCTCGTCAGGATGCGGACGGTTGGCGCTGGAAGCTGGATCCCACCATGCGCTTCGGGGGGTTCGGGCCGTGGCGGCCGGAGTGGGCATTGCTGCGCATGCCGGGCATCGGCGTGCCCTTCCTCGGCGTGCTGGGGCTCGAGGTCGAGGACATGGGCTGGGGGACCCGACCCGAGGACGTGGTCCCCTACCTGCCCCTCGGCGCCCGGTTCGAGGTGCTGCCCGACGTCGGCCACTTCGTGCACATCGAGCAGCCGGCACTGGTGGCCGAGCTGATCCTGGACTTCGTCGGTCGGGCGGCGTGAGGACGCTGACGGTTCCGCATGGCCAGGTGATGCTCGCCCTGCACGAGCTCCAGGCACGGCCGGAGTCGAAGCGACCGCTCCTCCTGCTCCACGGTCTCGGGGAGCGCACGGCCGCCGTCACACCGAGCTGGGCCGAACCGTGGCCGGGACCGGTGTGGGGCCTCGACTTCACCGGGCACGGTGCGTCGACCGTTCCCGCCGGCGGTGGCTACACCGCGGAGATGCTGATGGCCGACGCCGACGCCGCGCTGGCCGAGCTCGGCCCCTCGACCGTGGTCGGGCGGGGTCTCGGTGCCTACGTCGCGCTGCTGATCGCCGGCGCCCGGCCGACACTGGTGCGGGGCGCCGCGCTGTGCGACGGTCCGGGAATCGACGGCGGCGGTCCGTCTCCGACCTCGGGGTTCATCGCCGGCGCCCCCGGGGAGCAGGGGACCAGTCCCGATCCGTGGGCGCTCGTCGAGTTGGCGCGCGACGTGCGCCCACCGGACTACGCCACCACCTTCGCCCGTTCGGCTACCCAGCTCTCCGGCCTCGAGTGGCCAATCGCGATGTGCGCGCGGGGCCGCGCTCCGTGGATCGAGGCCGTGGCATCCGAGCCGGGCGTACTCGAGGCGAGGCTTCCCGAGGCGCTCGGCCACTACGCCCGATCGGCGTGACCGATCGCCACGAGGCGGGCCCGGTTGTAGCGCAGGACCATCAGGCAGGGCACGTTCGCCGCGACGGCGAAGGCCACCATGGCGAGGAACAGACCGGGCGGGTTCCACAGCACGAACACCGGGGTGACGGCCAGGATCAGCCAGTGGGTGCGTTCGGCCCGCCGGCACTCAGCCAGGAAGACCCGGAGGCCGGCGGCGCGGCCGGGCGGGAGCTGCCGTTTCGAGCGACCGCCGAACGCGCGACCGGCCTCGGGTAGCCGGTCCTTCCACCGCTTCACGTGCAGCCTGGTCTCGTACCAGCCACCGCCCCGTTCGAATGGCCGCAACCGCAGGACCGGGCCGTCGGCCGCCGGCCGGCCCCAGCCGGGGCGGCCGGTCCACCATCCGGCCCCAGCGCTCCACATCGTCCACGCCAGCGTGTCCAGGACGACCACCCACGGCCACGGAAGGTGGACGATCATGCCGCCACAACGGTAGTGGCGGGCCGGACCGACCGGACCGTCGCTACCGTGGGCCGCGGATGTCCCCCACCCGTGTGCTCGTGATCCGCCATGGTCAGTCGACGTGGAACGCCATCGGCCGGTGGCAGGGCCACGCCGACGCGCCGCTGAGCGAGCTCGGCCGCTGGCAGGCCACTGCCGCGGTAGCGGGTTTGCCGGCGGTCGATGCGATCTGGTCGAGCGATCTGGAGCGGGCGCTGAGCACGGCGGAGATCATCGCCGCCGAAACAGGTCTCACCCTGCGGGTCGATGCCCGCTTCCGGGAGCGGGACGCAGGAGAGTGGACCGGGCGCACGCGCGACGAGATCGAGGAGGGGTGGCCCCACTACCTGGCCGAGCACCGCCGGCCGGCCGGCTTCGAGCACGACGGCGAGGTGCTCGCCCGCACCCTCGACGGGCTGGAAGCGGTGCGCAATGCCCACCCGGGCGGCACGGTGCTCATCGTCAGCCATGGCGGCGTGTTGCGAGCCATCGAGCGTCACTGCCACGACGTCGACCGCGCCTTCCCGAACCTGGGCGGACGGTTCTTCGAGCTCGACAGCGTGAACGGCGAGCTCCAGCTCTCGGCCGGCCCGCGACTGTTCCCCTTGGCCGAGGACCAGGCCACGTTCACCACCACGCCCTGATGGCCGGACTCCGCCGCCGCCAGCGAGTGGAGCCGGAGCCGCTGCCCTTGCCAGGCATGGGGGCGGCCGAGGCGCCGGCGCCGGATGGGCCCGGACCGCCCTCGCCCGGCTTGGCCCGGCCATCCTTCGACGTCCGGGTGATCCGCAGTGCCAAGCGGACCCGGACGTCCTCGGCCCGTCTCGTGGGCACCACGTTGGAGGTCCGCCTGCCGGCATGGATGTCGGCGGCCGAGGAGGCCCGCTGGGTGGCGGAGTGGACCCGGAGGTTCGAGCGGAGGGTGGCGACCGATCGCATCGACCTGCCCGGCCGCGCGGACACCCTCGCCCGTCGATACCACCTGCCCCGGCCGAGCTCGATCCACTGGGTCACCGACATGCGCACCCGCTGGGGGAGCTGCACGCCGGCGACCGGGGCCGTGCGCCTGTCCTCGACCCTCGCCGGGTTCCCCGACTGGGTGGTGGACTACGTGATCATCCACGAACTCGCCCATCTGCGTGAGGCCGGGCACTCGGCCGCCTTCTGGCAGCTGGTCGAGCGGTACCCGAAGTCCGAGCGGGCCCGGGGTTACCTCATGGCCAAGGGCGGCGACGAGGACGCCTGGTGACGACGCCCGGCCTTGGCGGTGGGTCAGCCGCGGTAGCCGTTGGTGATGGGGAGGCGGCGGTCCTTGCCGAAGGCCTTCGGCGTCACTCGGACGCCTGGTGGGGTCTGGCGTCGCTTGTACTCGGCCACGTCCACCAAGCGGGTGATCCGCCTCACGACCGTGTCGTCGTTGCCGGCGGCGATGATCTCGGCTGCCGTCCTGTCGTCCTCGACGTAGGCCTTGAGGATGGGGTCCAGGACGTCGTAGGGCGGAAGGCTCTGGTCGTCGCGCTGGTCGGGCCGTAGCTCGGCCGACGGCGCCTTGACGAGGACCGCGGCGGGGATGATCTCCCGGCCGGCCACGTCGTTGACGTGGCGGCACAGCCGGTAGACCGTGGTCTTGTAGACGTCCTTGATGACGGCGAACCCCCCCGCCGAATCGCCGTAGAGCGTGGAGTAGCCCACGGCCATCTCGCTCTTGTTGCCCGTCGTGAGCACCAGCCAGCCGAACTTGTTGGACAGTGCCATCAGCAGCATCCCCCGGATGCGGCTCTGCAGGTTCTCCTCGGTGAGATCGGCCTCCCGATCGACGAACGACGGCGCCAGCAGGTCGAGGAACGCGGCGAAGGCGGGCTCGATCGGGATGGTGCGGTACCCGCAGCCCAACGCCTCGGCCACCGCCTGGGCGTCGGAGCGGGAGCCGTCACTGGAGTAGCGCGAGGGCATCGAGACGCCATGGACGTGCTCGGCGCCGAGCGCTTCGGCGGCGATCACGGCCACCAGCGACGAGTCGATCCCTCCTGACAGCCCGAGCACCGCGTCCCGGAAGCCGTTCTTCCAGGCGTAGTCCCTGAGCCCCAGGACCAGGGCGTCGTAGACCTCGCTCACGTGGTCCCGAAGCGGGGCCAGGCCACCGGCCGGCTGCCCGCCAGTGGGTGCCGGCTGGTCGGTTACGACGACTTCGGGTAGAGCGGCCCGCGTCTCCCGCCCGCGGGGGTCGAGCAGGCGCTTGCGGTAGATGGCATCGACCTCGAGGTCGACGACCAGGAGGTCCTCCACGAACTGTGGCGCCCTGGCCACGAGCTCGCCCTCGGCGTCGAACACCATCGAGGCGCCGTCGAAGACCAGCTCGTCCTGGCCCCCGACCTGGTTGACGTACACGAGCGCGCACGAGGCATCCGCGGCACGGGTGGCCAGCATCTTCTCCCGCAGGTGGACCTTGTCCATCGCATACGGCGAGGCGTTGATGTTGACCACCAGTTCGGCACCTCCGGCGGCCTGCATGGCGATCGGCCCGTTCGGGCTCCAGGCGTCCTCGCAGATCGTCACCCCCACCCGTACCCCACCGATCACGTAGAGCTCGAGCGGGTCGGTCAGATCGCCAGGCGTGAAGTACCGGGCCTCGTCGAACACGGCGTAGTTCGGGAGGACGCGCTTGCGATAGGTGCCGAGCACCGTGCCGTAGGCGCACACCGCGGCCGCGTTGTGGAGGTCCCGGCCGGCGTCGACAAAGCCGACGATGGCGGCGCAGCGCCCCGTTCGGGCCGCCAGCTTGGCCACCGCCGCCTTGGTGTCAGCGACAAACCCCGGCCGGAGCACCAGGTCCTCCGGCGGGTAGCCGGTGATGGCCAGCTCCGGGAAGGCGACCAGGTCGCACCCGGCCTCCTCGGCTCGACCGTACGCGTCGACGATCCGACTCAGGTTGCCGTCGAGATCACCGACGGTGGTGTTGAGCTGAGCCAGCCCCACACGAAGGTGCAGCATGCCTCCAGGCTACGACCCGCGTCCGTTGGTTCGTGCCGGGCGAGGCGGTCGGACCGTCGGCCGGTAGCGTGGAGCGCATGGAAGAGCCGATCGTGATGTGGCTCACCGAGCAGGACGAGGCCAACCTCGCCATCATCGAGGCGACTGGTGTCTCACGCGAGGACGCGATCCGCGCCGCCATCACGCACATGGCGGCGGAGTGCACGCCCGTCGTGTGGGCCCTCGGCCGCTCCGTGTCGACGACCTGACCGACCTCGCCGCGGCGTCAGGCCCGCCGCCGACAACCCGCGCGCCCTAGGCGGGCGGACAGGTCTCGTCGGGGAGGAGCACGCGGACGAAGACGGTGTAGGTCACGCCGTCCTGCGAGAAGCGGGTGAGTTGGTTGGCGTCGGCAAACTCCGCCGCCACCGTCTCCGCCGGTACCTCGGTGCAGGACGCCATGGACGCCAGCGGAGGGGCGTCGGCCGGCCACGGCACCACGGTGGGCTCGATGCCGTCCTCGGTCGGCGTGAGCTCCTCGGGCGTGGCCGGACGGGCCATGACGCCGAACCGCTCGGGCTCGTACAGCTCATCCGTGCCCAGGTGGTCCCCGACCAGCGTGGGCAGGTCGAGCAGCTGGTTCACGAACTCGTGCAGCGCGGCCCGCTCCGTGGTCGACTCCTCGCCGGTGGGCTGGAACCCGAGGGCGCCGGCCTCGTGACGATAGGTCTCGCCGTTGGCCTGGAACTCGAGGACCGTCGTGGGAGCGTCCGCCACCTGCGCCGCGCCGGCGCCGGGCTCGTACGACGGCGGCGGCGCCAGCAGTCCCGCCTGCTGGGCGGCGTCCAGCACGATCTGGATCCCCTCCGGGTCGAGCGGGGCGACGGTGACCGCAGGGAGCAGCGGTGGGGGGAAGATCTCGATCTGCGCACCCGGTCGGAAGACCGACCCGTCGCCTTCGATCACCAGAGCCGGAGTCGAACGGAAGTCCGATCCCTCGGGCACGAAGCCGCCGGCCATCGTGAGGCGAACCACGGCCTGGTCGGCCGCCGTCGGGTACTCGATAGCGCCCGTGCCTCCACCGCCGCCGGTGCCATCGGTCTCGTCTGTCACGTCGACCTGCTCCGAGCCGCACGCGCCCAGCACGAGGGCAACGGCGAGGATCTGGACCAACTGCGAAACCACCACGACATCTTGGACGATCGGGACACGCCTGCGGTTCCGGAGCCGTTCGGACCGCAGTTCACAAAGCATTCACAACACGGTGATGGACGGGAAATGGCCACCTGGCAGCCTCGGACCGTCCGCCACCCGCGACATCACCAACGCCAACCCGAGAGGAACACCCGACCCGTGGCTTACCAAGCGGAGTACATCTGGCTCGACGGCGTAACGCCAACGCCGCAGCTGCGCAGCAAGACGAAGATTATCGCCGACGGTGACGAGCCCGGCATCTGGGGCTACGACGGCTCGAGCACCGAGCAGGCGCCGGGCGACAAGAGCGACTGCGTGCTGCGACCGGTGTTCGTCTGCGCCGACCCGCTGCGCGGCCGCGACAACGTGCTCGTGATGAGCGAGGTCCTGCTGGTCGACGGGAAGCCCCACCCGACCAACACCCGGGCCGCCTGCGCGAAGACGGCCAAGAAGTACGCCAAGCAGGAGCCCCTGTTCGGGATCGAACAGGAGTACACCATGCTCAAGGCCACCGGGCGCCCGCTCGGGTTTCCCGACGAGGGCTTCCCGCCGCCGCAGGGGCCGTACTACTGCGGTGTCGGCACCGGCCGGATCATGGGCCGTGACATCGTGGAGATCCACACGCAGGCCTGTATCGACGCCGGGCTCTCCATCAGCGGCACCAACCCCGAGGTGATGCCCGGGCAGTGGGAGTTCCAGATCGGCCCGGTGGGCCCGCCCCAGGTGGGCGATCAGCTCTACGTGGCCCGCTGGCTGCTCCACCGCATCGCCGAGGACTTCGACGTCATCATCTCCCTCGACGCCAAGCCCGAGAAGGGCGATTGGAACGGTGCCGGCGCGCACACCAACTTCTCCACCAACGGGATGCGGGACGGTTTCCACACGGTGGAGTCGGCCGTCAAGGCGCTCGGCGCCAAGTGGGAGCTCCATGTGACGAACTACGGGCACGGCATCGAGGAGCGGCTCACCGGCAAGCACGAGACGGCGCCCTGGAACAAGTTCAGCTCCGGCGTGTCCGATCGCGGCGCTTCGGTGCGCATCCCGTGGCAGGTGGCGAAGGAAGGCCGCGGCTACATCGAGGACCGTCGCCCCAACGCCAACATGGATCCCTACACCGTCACCCGGCTGCTCGTCGACACCATCTGCTCGGCTCTCGGGTGACCGCGGTCCGTC